>CAZITZ010000102.1:3095-5143 GCA_964542295.1 uncultured Desulfurococcaceae archaeon | reverse complement strand
TGTTGTAGGCAGTGTTGGTGGAGTTAGTTTAAACGTCCCGGTTTCAAGTTTAAATTTAACGCTCATAATCATCTACCTTAACCTCATAACTAATTTAGGCTCTCTTATACTTTGTTGCATTTATACACGTACTTCATTAGATACTATTATTAGTGGTGGTCTATCGTTATCTATTAACATGTATATAATATTGTTTAGTTTAGGTGGTTTTCTATGGAGTATACTAGACTAGGTAAAACAGATCTAAAGATATCACGTATAGGTCTTGGTACATGGCAATTTAGTGAGGCATGGGGCAGTAACTTTTCATTAGGGTTAGTTAGGGACAGATGCCTGTTGAATCAGGAAAGCTATTGAAACCTAGGGAATTCTGTGAGCTTATTGGTATTAGTTATAGGACTTTTAAGCGGTGGGTATCTGAAGGTAGGATCCACGTTGTTAGAACACCTACTGGAAGGATAAGAGTACCGTACTCTGAGGTTGAACGTATTCTTGGAGAGAAACCAGAGGTTAAAGAGACTAGAGCAGCCATATATGCTCGTGTAAGTTCTAACGACCAGAAAAGTGATCTGGAGAGACAAGTACAGCATTTAACTCAGTATTGTTCAGTTAAAGGCTATAGAGTTATAGACATACTTAGCGATATAGCTAGCGGTCTTAAGACTAACCGTAGAGGCTTATTGAAGCTCTTCAATCACGTGGTGAACAAACAGGTAGACGTAGTAGTTATTACCTACAAGGATAGGCTAACCAGATTTGGATTTGAGTACCTTGAGTACTTCTTTAAACAGTATGGTGTAAAGATAGAGGTTGTCTATGGTGAGGAGCCAAAAGATGCCTATCAAGAGCTTGTAGATGACTTACTAGCAATTGTAACAAGCTTTGCTAGTAAACTATATGGTATGAGGAGCCGTAGGAAAAAGAAGCTTGTCCAAGGCTTCAGGAAGCTCCTAGAAGAGGTGGAAAAGAATGACTAGAGTAACTAGGACTGTTATAGTTAGGAGTATTAAGCTTCCTAGGAAGGTGTTTAAGATATTCGTTGAGCTTGAGGGTATGTATCGTAACATGGTTGAATAACTAGTAATGTACGCTGTTAGGAATGGGATTAAGAGCTTTACTAGACTTAAAGCTCTCAAGTACCGTGAGATGAGAGGTCTTTATCTTCAACTACCTTCACATTATGTTTATACTGCTTGTCAAGATGCTTCTACGAGAGCTAAGAGCTTCCTAAGACTAAAGAGACTAGGTTTAGTTGAGAAAGAGTATCCAGAGGTTAGGAGGATTAGTATATGGCTTGATGACCACCTATGGAAACCCAATGGATACACGTCCATAAGGATAACTACCCATAGAGGATGGATAACGATAGAGTTTGAACCGCACAAACAGTACTGGAGATACGTTAATCGTGGTTGGAGGTTAGTTAATGAAGCTAAGGTAAAACTTGACAAGAAGAGTAGACAACTCATAATCTACTTAACTTTCGTAAAAGATATTGAAGAGTATAAGCCTAGGGGATATCTGCCTATGCCTACCTCTTCGAAACCGATACTGAGAAACTTATTCTAGGCTACTATTACCGTAGGAAGAGAATACAGGAGAAGTATGATAAACTATACGGTAAGAAATCTAGGATTAAACGAAGGATTATGAGAAAGCTTAAGGAGAGGATGAAGAAGCAGGATATTAAGTGGAAGATAGCTAATATAATCGTTAAGACTGCTTATGAGAAGGGATATGCTATTGTTCTTGAGAAACTGGGTAAACGTGTAGCTAACAACATGGTTAAGAGGATAAGGGATAAACAGTTACGTCATAGGATTTTCCAAGCATCTTTCAGAGGTATTCAGAAAGCAATAGAGGAGAAGGCTAAGGAGTACGGTGTGCCGATAATATATGTGAACCCAAAGAATACATCAAAGCTATGCCCTATTCATAATGCTCCGATAACCTATAGTAACGGTTCAAGGATAGGTAGATGTAGTAAAGGTAGCGAAATATGGCATAGGGATGTAGTCGCATGTTGGAATCTTTTCTTTAAAGCCCTA
>CAZITZ010000102.1:1764-2995 GCA_964542295.1 uncultured Desulfurococcaceae archaeon | reverse complement strand
TCTCAACTGGCTTATAATGTATAGTCCCTTAATCGTGCCTATACCGGGAGCTAAAAAGCCTGAACACGTAATCGATAATGCTGGTGCTGTAGATTGGAGATTAAGTTATGATGATTGGAGGAGGATTGATGAGATTAGTAAAGAGATAAAAATAACCTATGTAACATGGTACTAGTCTATTTTTAAAACAGCGCTACCCTTAAACTTTCCATATTTGAGATCATATAGTGCTTCATTAGCTTTATCAAGTCTATAGACTATTATGTCAGGTTTAACGCCAGCCTTATATGCAATTTCCAGTACACCACGTACATCTTCACGCGTAACATTAGCAACGCTCTTGATTTCTCTTTCATACCAAAGTAAACTATAATCTAGTTCCTTCCATGGAGACATATAGATCTCTGCTAGAACAAGACGGCCTGCCTTATCGAGTTTTCTTAATGCCTCAATAGCGACCCATCCAACCGGTGCAAACACTATTGCTGCATCAAGCTTATGAGGCGGTTTCTCTCTTGTTAAACCAGCCCAATCAGCACCCAATCCTAGCGCATAATCTATTTTTTCTTTTCTACTGGTAAATACATATGTTTCTATATTAAGATACTTGGCAATCTGTAAAACTAAATGAGCTGAAGCACCAAAACCAAATAGACCGAGTCTACCGCCACGATTAATAAGCCCAGTTAAACGGAGAGCACGATAGCCTATAGCACCTGCACAAAGTAAAGGAGCTACTCGGCAATCATCATAGGCACTGGGTATTAGATGTATGAAGTCGGCTTTAGCAACCATGTACTCAGCATAGCCGCCATCAACGCTATACCCCGTGAACAATGCATTTTCACATAAGTTTTCAAGCCCCTGTCGACAAAATCGGCATTTTCCACAACTCCAATATAGCCATGGAACACCTACACGAAGACCCTTTTTAACCCCTTCAACGTCTTCACCGATTTCCTCAACAATACCAACAACCATATGACCCGGTATAAGAGGTAGTTTAATAGGTTTAAGCTCACCCTCAACTATATGTAAGTCTGTACGACATACACCACAGCATTTAATCCTAAGTAAAACCTCTCCTCTACCAGGTATAGGTTTATCAATATCACTATAGACTAGTGGTTTATTCTCTATAGATGATGGTTTATGAAGAACCATAGCCTTCAACTATTTATCACCAAGTATATAATTCCTTATCTCAGCTTATAATTCAATAGCATATGTA
>CAZITZ010000102.1:0-1664 GCA_964542295.1 uncultured Desulfurococcaceae archaeon | reverse complement strand
ATTGAAACAAATATTCATGGATATAGTACTATTACAATAGATCTTGGTCAAGCAGCATTAATAGCATTAATAGTAATGTGGAGGAAAAAGATATTCAAAACTATAGAAGCAATAAAAATAAAATTCCTATATAGAGAGATCGAAGAAGCCAATAAAAATAAGTAGGCAATAAAAAATAAAACCCCAATCAGAACTAAAACAAATACGACAAGAAGCCGCCGTAGTATAGCCCGGCCAAGTATGCGGGCCTCTCGAGCCCGTGTCGCCCAGCCGGGACATAGGCCCTGGGCGCGGGAAACCCGGGTTCAAATCCCGGCGGCGGCATAAATCCTCACTTAATACTTACCCTTAAATTCACGGTATGGTAGCATTAAGATTTAAAGATGGACCTTCTAGAGGAATCATTATATCAGGCTACTCGCTTATAATTGAACATGGTGTATCCTTGTGAAGTGTTTCAGTATAGAGGGTAAGATGAATGTAGAGAATTTTTTAAAGGATTTTCTTAAACGAGAAGGTTATAGTAATTATAGTATTAGGAGATTTGGTAGGATTGTAGAGTATAGACTTGGTTTATTTAAAAAGATTAGATTGATATATTACAGTAGCAATAGATCTATTGATGTTTGTTGTAGCGGTAAATTATGTAATAAACTATATAGTTATGTCAAGTTATATAGTGGAGTCACTAGTTCTAAGAAGAAGTCTAAAGGAAGTAGTGACTTAATTGATCAAGTATCTAAACTTGTTATTGAAAAGAATATACTATTAAGTAAAGTTAGAGATAGCCGTAGAGACTTAATTATTACATCTATAGTATCTATTGTTTTTCTAACAATATGTATTATACTTAGGTTATCAGTTAGTTTAACAATGTTTATACTATTGATTCTAGTAGTGCCCATGCTATTTATTGGTTCTAAGAGTAGACATTATCTAAGCCAACCAGAACTACAATATACACCAATACTATACTTCAGTTATCGTAAGAAACTAGCTATTATAGAAGAAGAGATCAGGAGACTAATGATACTAATACCTGATAGTCGTGGGGAAAAGGAAGTATTGAAACAAGTTCTTGGAAAAGACTTTACTAGATAAATGTAGAGAGAAGAACGCATCTATAATCAAATAAGTTGAACCAGTGTTTCTTCTTAAATAACTTTAGTAGGAGTGTAATAGATATAATCATGATAGTGTATTGTTTACTTAAGATTATATGGATATAGGCTTAGAGTGGTTCTTGTGCTACTATCGTATATGATGTCTTTAGGTATTTGTGAGTTAAACATGTATGTACTAATTAGTACATAATGTATTGGGTTTGATGAGTTGTCATGTCCTATAAGTTGTGTTGATAATATTGATGATTTTGTAATTTAAAAATCATGAATTGCTTTTACGAATTTGCTTAGTATAAGTATATAAAGTATAGTAACCGCGTGTTAAACGTGGTTCATAGCTCGCTACTACAGCGGTCTTGCTGCGGAGCTAGTTATTATTATTATATTACGCTTCTCTTATAATATGGCGTCATTAATTTTGATCTATGGGATTGTACATTTTATTATAATTTATTCTTAGGTAAATGAACTATACCTTATAAAGGTTAATTCTTCTCTCATATGCCTCTATTATTCTTGATACAACGATCCATGTATCCA
>CAZITZ010000101.1:0-5160 GCA_964542295.1 uncultured Desulfurococcaceae archaeon | reverse complement strand
TTCTTATAACATAGTCTTGGAATAAACCAGCTATTTCAAGTATTGAGGGATACTGTATCTCATAAATCAATTCAGTCCCTCTTTTAACTCACATTTAGACATTTAAAAATTTTATTGAAATAAATTGATGAGATGTTAATAATCTGTATCCAATACAAATTCCATTCCTATTTATTTTATAAAGTATTTGTTTATAATATCTGAATATATAACAGATGCCTTAAATAACTGATCTATTTCTATGAATTCATTTGGCTTATGTGCTAATGTTTCATCACCGGGTCCAATACCTATTGTTGGTATATTAGCTTCTCCTGCAGAATATACTCCATCTGTACTAAATCTCCAAACACCTGTTTTAGCTAGAGGATTCTGGCCCCTTAATATAGATAAAACTTTTCTGATCAGATCATTGTTTGTAATTAGCCATGACGGATAATAGTGTTCTATTACAATCTTTGTTCCTGTCCACATAACCGCTTCTTCAACCAATATATTAATATCAACATGTATAGAATGGCCTTCATCAATTAATTTTCTTGCAATACTATTTAAGAAGCCAGTAATACTTTCTCTAGACTCGCCAAGGACCATCCTATAATCGATGGTTAGCATGCATTTGTCAGGTATCATTGGAGGAGATTTAGGACTACAATCTATAATTGTAGGTTCAACGCTAGATCTACCTAGTATCGGGTGTCTTGGAAGTTTATCTCTATACTGTATAAGGTAATATATGTATTTAGACGCTGCTTTAAGGGCATTTAATCCCATATCTGGCATTGAGGCATGTGCAGAAATGCCATGGAATTCTGCCTTTATAACTGTTCTACCACGTTGGCCTATGTAAAGATTTAGGTTTGTAGCTTCTCCTAATATAACAAGATCAGGCTTTATTTCTAAAGTCTCTTCTATAGCTTTCTTAAATAATGTACCCTCGGATATTTCCTCATAGGGTACGAAGATATAATATACTGAGGGCGTATCTTTCTCCTTTATTTTATGAATCGAATATATCATTGAAGCTATTGCTCCCTTCATATCAACAGAACCGCGTCCATAAATCTTATTATCGACTATTCTAGCCTCATAAGGATCATATTTCCAATTAGAAAGATCCCCTGGAGGAACGTGATCCATGTGACCTTCGAAAACTATACTCCTCTCTATATCTCCTTTAACGATGCCTATTACATTTCCATAGCTGTCTATTAATGTTTTATCTACACCATATAGGTTCATATAGTCTCTTATGAGGTATGCTATATCTTTTTCTTTACCGGACAAGCTGGGAACTCTAATGAGTTCTTTAACTATGTCTTTTAATTCTCTCATTCTAATACTATCCCCTTAACCTAGGATGATGTAATCACTATTTTACCGGGAATAGGTAATATAATTATCTCGATCTAGAATATGGGCTTTTTCAATGGAATAAGTGTTCGATGATATTTATGTATCCATTATATAGATTGTACTGCTTTGATCCAATCACCTTATAAGCCTCTATAGAATTATTGAGTAATGTGTTGCCTATGGCTAAGAATATGTTATCAAAATATGCATCATTAGACAAGGACAGGATTGACATATTTAGAAGGCCTGGGTATAAGTTATTCAAAACTTTACTTTCTAGTGCATGTAGTCTTGACTGTTTATACTGTCCCTTAAGTATTTACTGTCGGTTTAGAAGAGATTCTTGGGATTTAAGAGAACTTGTAAACACATTTATTAATAATTATATAGCTAGGCGTGTGGATGGATTATTTCTTACAAGTACTCTATATAATGATCCTGATCGCGTTGTTGAAAAAGAAATAGAAGTAGTTGAAGAACTTAGGAAGAGAGGTTATAGAGGATATATTCACCTAAGGCTAATGCCCGGGGTCTCAAAGGATCTTTTATTTCATGCAGCAGTTCATGCAGATAGAATAGGTATAAATGTAGAGGCTCCTAGAGCAGTGTTTAAAGAAATAGCTCCTAGTAAAGGTGATTGGCTTCAAGACATTATTAAGAGACTTGAATGGCTTATCAGTCTTAAGAATAGATTTCAAAAAGGCTTTACTAGGAAGCCTGGCTATATATCAAGAGGAATTGATACACAGTTTGTCCTTGGAGCATCTAATGAGACAGATCTTGAAGTATTAAGAACTGCCTGGATGTTGCTGAAAATGGGTGTTGATAGGATCTATATTAGTGGTTATAGACCATATAAGGATACACCATTAGAGCATAAGAGGCCTACTCCAAAGTGGAGAACTCTAAGAGTAATACAAGCAATAGAGCTCATGAGGGTATATGGTTTTACGTTTAATGAGATAAAAGAATTGTTAAATGAACAAGAATTACTCCCTAATAAGGATCCCAAGATCTTGTATGCCGAGAAAAATAAGCATCTTTATCCAGTAGATCTAAACAATGACCCGTATGAACTAGTCATTAAAGTGCCGGGCATAGGGCCTAAAACAGCTATGAAAATCATTAAATTACGAGAGGAGAAAGGAAAGATTACAAAAGCAGATCTACTAAAGATCCTTAGCCATAATAGATTTAAACGAGCAATCAAGTATGTTGTTGTTCTTGACTAAATTCCTATACTGTTAGTAATCTATATGACTATTGTTTTACCCGAGCCATTGGGAATATAGTTCTTCCCATATATTTCCCTAATAGCTAATTTAGCATTTAACCCTGTACAGTGCATTGGAGAGATATATTCTACGCCTAGCTCTTTTAATTTCTTAGCAATATAAAGTCCTTCATTCCAAGAAGATATGTGGAGTCCTCCAATAACTAGTTTAACTCGATCAATCCCTGTTAAGTCCTGGGCCCATTCAACAATATTATTGATTCCCGGATGACTACATCCTACAACAATTATTAGATCGCTTGATCTATTAATGATGAGTGCTTGTTCACGAATATGTATTCCCATGGTACCTGTTGTGAATATATTATCGTATATACTGCAGGGCTCAACACACACGATCATATTTCTGATCATTCTATATCTCTTCATATATGGTTCGATAGGTACATAAACAGGTACATCTTTCCCAATGAACTTCAACACCTCTCTTAATGGACCAGTGTGGTCTCCATGCCAATGGCTTATCACTATAGCATTTATAATCGAAGGATCTATGTCCAGCAATTCCGCGTTATACTTCCATATTCTGAAACTACTATCTACGTCAAATAATAGCGTAAAAGTAGATCTTTCATGGACTTCAATATATAGTGACAAACCCCATGTCGACTGAAACCTATTGTCATAAACCTCATTGTCAACTATAGTTTTGATTAAAACCTTCAATTTAATCATCTAGACTATATTCTTATTTTAAGTAGATGATATCTCTAACTTTTCTATATGGAATCTCTACGACGCCTGACCTACGGAAGTTATTCTTCATGATCTTAGTAGCAATCTCTTTACCAACAAGCTCTATGAAATCACTAGTTAAACCATTCTTGAAACAATATATCTTCATTGGAGGATTAATACTAAATCCCTTTCCCAGTATAGCTATTGTGTGATCACTTATTCTATAGTAATGTGGACTAAATCTTAATACCGGGTATTTCTTAAGTACTTTCGACCAACTAGATGCTTTAACATCAATTATTTTCTCTACAATTAATCCAGAGACAATATATATTCCAGCCTTACCCTTTCTCTTTAACTTGGCCAAGTTCTTTTGAATATCTCTAAGACTAGGTTTCTTTTTCCATAAATCGTCGGGGTATTCTGCTAATCCAGCCATGAATAATATGATGTCTCCTTCACTAAGTCTTTTATGAGGAGATTTAGGGATCCTTCCTCTTGGAGAATAATGACCCGTATAAAATCCTAGATCTGGTCTAGGATCATTATGAATTGCTACTTGACTATTCTTAAAACATTCTTTTACATAGTATCTAGATAATAATCCATATCCACATGGATCAATCAAGTGATCGGGCCTTAGAAACGCAGGTACGTGTTTTAGCCTCATAGATTCAGGCATAGGTAGTACAGTTGCACAGCCATTTTCATGTAATGGGCTATAATAGCCGCCATTAACCATATCCATATAGACTCTCAGCATTAATAGCTTTGTCATATAGTCACCATTTTTAATCTAATATTCTGATGACATATAAAACATAATGCTAAAGAGTAGAGAACCGAATCGGGATTTTAGATAAAAAATAGAGTATGCTAGGATCTCTTAAAGCGTTTTACTAATGGTAATAATATTCCAAGTGCTAATACTGCTCCAACTATTGGAAGCCATAGATTATCAGTTATTGAGACAATATAATGAATTATTTCACCACCTACAACAGGCCATATGCCTCTGAAATAGTAAACACTATCCAATCTATCGCCACATGTAGCAACATATCTACCATTGCCAGATACCTTTACAATATATGAAACAGTATAATCAGTCCCATGGTAAACACTATGTAGCTCTAGTTTTTCATTAAGAATGTATACAGATCTCCCAGTACCAAATGCTATTGTCCCACCATTATTTGATATTGATACATCAAATATATTGTCTTCAGGATAATCAAAATCGGTGAAGTTGTAGTCAGGCACAACATATTCAGGAACTAGATTTGTACCTATATCTGGCTCTTTTAGCTCATTAAATCCACGGGGCATATAATATCCTTCTTTCTCAGAAGCATTATGAAATACATATACTGAATAAGCGCTACCCCCTTGTACATTAGTGGATACGACGATATGTTCTCCATCCTCAGACATATCAAGAGCCGAGGCTTCTCCTCCTAAACGCACAGATACCCATAATATTGACCGCTCAAAAGCATCCATATAGACTACATACGATGATCCACTGTCTTCTTCTATACAGTAACACGTATATGCAAATACTGATCCATCATTAGATAGATCTAAACCCTTTACATAGCATTCTATCCAATCTTGATATGTTGTTGGACTAGTCGTTATAGGTAGATTAAGATATTCTATTATAGTTCCTAATCCAGCCACAACAATAACCATGCCGTCACTCGATATATCGGTAAATTCAAGAGGATCGGGAGATCTGAAATCCGTGTAATCAGGGAATACATCGAATGATCCGCTTGGAATAGATAGTGTATTATTCCAGAAGTACATACCATATCCTGTGCCAACAG
>CAZITZ010000100.1:4017-5165 GCA_964542295.1 uncultured Desulfurococcaceae archaeon | reverse complement strand
TTTTGTTTTTTAACCTCTTAAGTATTACCTCTCTATATTATTCAGATATTATCATTGTATATAATTTATTCACAGATAATGCCTTAACCCTTGAAACACTATACATTAATGCATAAATAATGTCTATGATGTACATTAAGTAGTATCATATGGAGGAGAAAAGCCCATAGAATGGGCCCGCGGGGATTTGAACCCCGGACCTCCGCCTCCCCTAGACCACGATCGCTCGTAAGGGCGGCGTCCTAACCAGGCTAGACGACGGGCCCATTCAACTAGATTATTGATAATATCTTGGTAGGGGTTATATTGGTTACGGATAAATGTTAGAACATTTAAACCCACTTCAAGACATAGATACTGCTAGTTTATACACATATATTATTTAAAGTGGGATTAAATGGGAAATCTTTAAATTTACAGTAATCATATAAGGCTTTGAGAACATATACTTAGAATCTAGTCCTTAGATACTTACTTAATGTAGTTCATGGTGTATAGTGTATGGGTTTACAATATAGCTTAAATCTTACTAAGAAGGCTGGAGAGGTCTCTTTTACACTTCCCGATATAAGGAGTGGGGAGGAATTAGTATCTATTACACAGAGTATATGTCCCTACTGTTACCGTACATTACCGGCAACAATTGTTGAAAGAGAAGGTAAGCTCTATATTAGACGTGTTTGCCCTGAACACGGAGTTATAGAAGAACTTTACTATGGAGATGTCGAATTATATAAGAAATTCATTAAATGGGATATGGAGGGACGTGGATCTAGACACATATATACTCCATTGAAGAATATTTGCCCATTTAACTGTGGACTATGTCCATTACATAAAAACCATACTGCATTAATGAACATAGTCCTAACAAATAGATGTAACCTTAGTTGCTGGTATTGCTTCTTCTATGCTGAAGCATCAGGCTATGTATATGAGCCTACACTTGAACAGATAGTTGAAATGGTTCGTGCAGCTAAAAAACAAGCAGTAGCCGTTAATGTACAGCTCACTGGCGGCGAACCAACACTTAGAGAGGATTTAATCGATATTGTTAGGGCTATAAAAGCTGAAGGAGTAAAGCATATGCAGCTAAATACTAATGGTATAAAGTTTGCAGAACTATACTTCGAAGATCCTGCTAAGGC
>CAZITZ010000100.1:2474-3917 GCA_964542295.1 uncultured Desulfurococcaceae archaeon | reverse complement strand
CCAGTAAGTCTTACAGGGCTTATGAAAAAACATGAAAGAGAAAAGTACCGTATAACAATTCCCGAAGTAATAAAGAAAATTGAAGAACAGACAGATGGAGAAATAGATAAGGAGGCATGGTTTCCAGTACCTGTAAGTGCTATATTCTCTAGATTCATTGAAGGATTTAGTGGCGAATTTAAGTTTGAAATGGATAATCATCCAGTATGTGGAGCAGCAACATATGTTTATGTAGATAGGGAAGGGAACAAGGTCAAGAAATTAATACCCATAACACACTTTGTAGATGTTGAAGGCCTACTAGAATATCTCAGAGAAAAATGGGAAGATCTAATCACAGGATCTAGTAGAATAATAGCAGGGTTTAAACTATTATATACTATAAGGAAATTTATAGATAACAAAAAGGCTCCTAAAGAATTTGATCTATTTAAAATACTATTAAATATAATTATAAAGAGGAATTATGAGGCACTAGGTGAATTACATTATAAAATGTTATTCATAGGCCTTATGCACTTCATGGACCTCTACAACTATGATATACAGCGTGTAATGAGGTGCAACATACATTATGGAGTGCCTGATGGAAGACTAATACCATTCTGTGCATTCAATATATTTGAAGACATATACCGAGAATCGGTACAAAAACAATATGGTATACCATTAAAGGAGTGGTCAAGAAAATATGGATTACCAGAAAACGTTACCGTAAAGAAATACATTAGAAATAGAAGAATGCTTGAATCAAACCCAATATATAGAGAAGCATATGAAGGAATAATTGAGCAGGTCTTAAAGAAATAGAATAAAGCATTTAAAACACACAAGACAACAACAATATACCGAGAAAGCCGGGTCGTCTAGCGGCCAAGGATGCGGGGCTCTGGCCCATCCCGATGGGGAGAACCCCCGTGACCGGGGTTCGAATCCCCGCCCGGCTACCAATTCCTCTCATAGAAAATTACTAGTTAATCTTATAATCCCTTAATCATAGCCTAAATATATATTGAAGCCGCCGTAGCTCAGCCGGGTAGAGCGCCGGCCTTGTACGGCGTACCAATCCAGCGTCCGAGGTCGTCCTGGAAAGCCGGTGGTCGCGGGTTCAAATCCCGCCGGCGGCTTTAGCATTATTGTTAAGAGATGCGGTATTTTGATACAGATATTATTCATTGATCTTGATAAAACTATCTGGGATCACTATGATGCATCAACATTGCATAAACCATTTAAACTTCATAGTAGGGATTGTATTATTGATCATTATGGCGAGAAACTATGTCTTTATGAGAAAGTACGTGAATTTCTAGATTCTTGTAAAAGAAACAACTTTGTACTATCAACTCTAAGTTGGAATAGATACAGCATTACTAAAGAGATCATGGATTTACTTGGAATAACAAGATATTTTGATTATCTATTCAATAAATTTTATCCACT
>CAZITZ010000100.1:0-2374 GCA_964542295.1 uncultured Desulfurococcaceae archaeon | reverse complement strand
GCCATAGTACTTGCTGGCGGGAAAGGTACAAGATTAAGACCACTAACCTATGTAAAGCCAAAGCCACTCATACCTATAGCTGGAAAACCCATTATAGACTACATTATTGAATGGCTTAAATACAATGGGTTTAAGAAGTTCATAGTATTAGCAAAGTATTTAGGCGAACAAATAAAGGATCATTTTGCTAACATCAACAATGTTAGTGTAGAAATACTTGATTCTAAAGACACTGCCGACGCGGTTAGACTAATCTCTGATCAAATAAAAACAGAGAACTTCCTTGTATCAATGGGCGATGTTCTCTGTAATGCACAATTCGATACATTTTATGAAGAGCATTCTAGAATGGGAGGTATAGCTACTATTGCTTTAAAAGAAGTTGATAATCCCCTACACTATGGCCTTGTATTCATAGATTCCAGGCGAAGAATAAGATTATTTGTTGAAAAACCCTTATCTATCGAAATATATGCTTTAAGTATGGCTCATGTACGTGTTTTTGGCGAAAGCATATACTCTAACTATGTGAATACAGGGTTTTACATGATAAGATACGAACTATTAAATATTCTTCAGGAAAATCCCGCCCTAATGGATTGGGGTAAACATGTGTTCCCATATCTATTGGAGAACGGTTATGACGTGTATAGCTGGATAATGCCGCATAACACATACTGGGAAGACATTGGTAGAATAGAGAATTACAAGAAAGCAACATGGGATGTACTAAACGGTGTTGTAAAAGGATTTAAGCCAAATGGTAGACAGATCGAGCCTGGAGTTTATGTAGAAGAAAATACAGATATAAGAGGAAATATAATTCCCCCGGTATCCATAGGCCCTGACACCATAATAGAAGAAGGAGCTACCATAGGACCCTATGTCTCTATAGGAGAAGGAGTACATATAGGCCGAAATGCAAAAGTATCATACTCAATAGTATGGGAATCAACACATATATCAACTGATACAGATATATATGATTCTATTATAATGGACCATGTACTGATAGGAGATGGTACAAAGATAATATCCTCAATAATAGGATCATATAATAATGTTGGATCAAATGAAGTAGTAGAAAGAAAAATCATTACACCTAAAATAAGGTGAAAAATATGGTATATAAATTCATTAGAGGGCGCATAGTTGGTAAACCTAATCTTGAGATAACGCCAGAAGACGCTGCAGAATTAGGAGCTATTCTCGGAAGCTGGTATGGCGGGAAATCCATTGTTGTTAGCGGACGTGACTATAATCCATCATCTAGAATGCTTAAGAGAGCATTTGTAGCTGGCCTTATGAGCGCTGGCGTTGACGTAATGGATTTCCATGAATCATTATCGGGAGAAATCTCCTATAGTATTAAGCGTTTTGGAGCACGTGGAGGAGTCAATGTATCAACATATCCATTAATGGAGAGCCATGTACAATTTAGAATATTTACTACACCAGGATACGAAGTTGTTGGCGATGAACTGGCCAATATTATAAAGGATAAGTATATTCGTAGAACAGAGCCGGGAAGAACTGGATGGGTTACTTATGCTGAATATATACATAAGCTTTATGTCTCAGCATTAACAGCATTTATAAATAGTGATATTATAGCTAATAAGGGATTTAATATAGTTGTTAGCACTAGTTATGGACCAAGTGATCTTGTTTTACCTGATCTATTTGCATCACTTAATGTAGAATACATATTGTTGAGTAGCGGTAAGAGAATTACCAAGGGGTTTAGATATCCATTAATTGATGAAATCAAGAAAGTAGCTGATATAGTTAGATCTACTGGAATGGATTTAGGTGTTATACTAAATAATGATGCTTCATCACTTATTATAATAGATGATAATGGTAATCCTTTACTTCCTGAAGAAACAGCTTTGATCCTGCTCCAAATGATCCCTAAAGGATCAAATATTGTTGTCTCTGAAGATACGTTCCTCTTCATAGATAGAGCCTATAGTTATAACAATATAGTCGTCGATAGAGTTGATCTCTCAGAAACATCTGTTATGAAGAGGTGTTTTAAGTTTAGACCTATTCTAGGGTTTAATAATGTTGGTGAATACATACATCCACTCTTTAGCCTAGGATATGATGCAGTTTTAACACTGGCTAAAGTCCTAGAGTCACTAGCATCAACTGGTAAGAACTTATCAAGTGTCATACGAAGCTACATATACCCTAGATACTATACTATAGAGACCTCATTACCATTAGAAGATGTAGCTGTAAAGATTTGTGGGCAAAAGAATGCATACTGTAGACAATATATCGGAGGTTATAGAGTTAGATTAATGGGCCAGAACATAGCCATAACTTATGATCCATTAACAGATAATACAAGGATATTAATAGACTC
>CAZITZ010000099.1:0-5242 GCA_964542295.1 uncultured Desulfurococcaceae archaeon | reverse complement strand
CTGGCAAACCTTCACAAGCCCATACAATTAATGAATATATTGAATTAAATGATCTGTACAGATCAATCGATATATATGTTGAACTTAGTAAGAAAGCTTTCAAATAATTGGAAAAGATTATATGGTGTAAGAATATATTGAAAGAACAAATGATCGTGGAGAATAGTAGTACCAAGTATATTGGTTTCTTATCTAGATTCATCAATTTCTTAGAGGATGTTTTAGATGATGCATGGTGCGAAGATATTTTTGTGGACAAAAGCATCTATGATAGTAGACCAATTATTCCAGGTACTATAGAGGTTGAACCATATAGATGTAGTTATGAGCCTGAAGAAAGTATTAGAGTCTTTAGTGGCCAGTGGGATATCGATATAGATATCACTATAGGTAAGGGATACTATAGTCTTAATGAATTATACTTTTTGATACCTAGTATTTATGTTGAGACACTACATTATTTAATGAAGAGCTATGCAAGTAAAACAATCGCTAATAAAAGAGAATATTTCTTGGCAATATTGTTTAATGGTAAAGGATTCCTTGTCGAAGGAGAAGTTAATCGTGTTAGAATACCCTTTGTACCTCATTGTTTATCATCACATACGCATCCCTCCCATATGCCTGTACCTTCTAAAGGAGATATAGAAATGATATTATATATGATGCTGAATAGAGGATTCCTCCATGTCATTGAAACAGTTGGGGCTTCACTTTATATATACAGGGTTAGGCCATTAAGTGAGGATGATTTAGTTAAGTTAAGAAGTATAGAATCTCTAAATAATTATCGAGATGTTATAAGCGTTTTCAAAAGTATAGAATCTGTTAGACTAGAATATAGATAATTTTTTATTTCAATAATTATATCTGAAAATGTTCATAGTTCTTTCATAGACACTTGTCTAAGTGTTAGGATGGGGGCATTAATGAAAGAGCTTAATTTTAAAACCCCGGTGTGTACTGAAAAAATAGACAATAATTTAATAGTGAAGAGAGCTTAGACATCCATAAGATCGGAGTGATTATGGCGTGACAAAATATAGGATCTTGATAGCTAATAGGGGAGAAATAGCTATAAGAATTGCAAGGACTGTTAGAGAACTAGATTGGATCCCTCTTGGAATCTATACTTCTATCGACAAATATAGTTTACATAGGAGATTTATGGATAGTGATTATCAAGTGTCTAATTATCTCGATATGGATGAGATAATCGAGGCTGCATTGGAACTAGGTGCTGATGCTATTCATCCTGGTTATGGATTTTTATCAGAAAATGCATTGTTTGTACGAAAAGTTGTCAGCAAAGGACTTGTATTTGTTGGGCCTCCACCTGATATCATGGAGCTTAGTGGTGATAAAGCTAGAGCTAAGAAAATGGCTGAAGAAGCAGGTGTACCTACTCTGCCCTGGAGACCAGTGAAGAAACCAGATGATGTTATAGAATTCGCCAATGAATATGGATACCCAGTTCTATTAAAGGCTGTTGGTGGCGGAGGAGGTATGGGTATGAGGGTAGTCTATAGTGAAGAAGATGTTGAGAAATTATATGAACAAGCTAGTAAAGAGGCTGAAGAAGCCTTTAAAGATAAAAGACTTTATGTAGAGAAGTTCCTTATTTCACCGAAACATATTGAGGTACAAATACTTGGTAACGGGGATAAGGTAATTCACCTTTTTGAGAGAGATTGTAGTATCCAGCGTAGGCATCAGAAGGTCGTTGAGGAGGCTCCCGCACCTATACTGTCTCCTAATGAGAGGAGAGCAATAACGGAGGATGCTGTAAAACTTACTGAATATATAGGATACGTTAATGCAGGTACGGTTGAATTCCTTTTTGATCCAAAGACTAGAAAGCATTACTTCATGGAGATAAATGCTAGATTACAAGTCGAGCACCCGGTTACAGAAATGATTACGGGGATCGATATTGTCAAACAACAATTATTAATAGCGATGGGAGAAGGGCTGGATCTAAAGCAAGATAGTATTCGAATACATGGACATGCTATAGAAACTCGTATAAATGCTGAGAACCCTATTACAATGCTCCCAAGTCCTGGTACAGTATCTGATTATCGTGAACCAAGTGGGCCGGGAATACGTGTTGATAGTGGTGTTGCATCCGGCTCAACTATTCCTGCAGAATATAATCCATTGATTGCTAAGATTATTGCATGGGCTCCCTCTAGGAAAGAAGCTATAAACCGTATGTTAAGAGCTCTTCGTGAATACATTATTATGGGTGTTGATACAAATATATTGTTGGTAAAAAGTATTCTTGAACACCCGGTTTTCATGAACGGTATTCATACGACTAAATTCTTGGATGACTACATTAGCGATATTAAAAAGAGAATATTGAGCCATGAGAGAATACAAGCTATAGCACTATCTATACTAATGACTCGTAGTGTTAACGGATTCGGCTCTCTAGTGTCACGTTCGAAATCACCTATAGAACCTACTTCTCATAGACTCCAGACCCTTAAGAGAAGAGCATGGGCTTATTGGAGAGTTATTAAGAGTAGAATGCATACTAGAAGGAGAAGCCGTAGGAAATAATATGATGAATGATGACGCGGCTGATTGATAAGTGATGAAGGGATTAGCTTCTGATCAACTCTTTACTAATATCTTGAACCATGTAAATGGCTTACTTATATAGTTACAATATATAACTAAGTCATTATTTACGCAGTATACTATAATCATACATTTACCTTTCTATAAGTATAAGTGTAGCTAATGTATATAGATGTATTTAAATGGGGAGCGAATTACTTATAAAACCATATGTGTAATAGGGTATCCCATGGGGTCATAATTGGAGGGTAGAATGAGATATGTCTGATATACCTAAAGAGAAAAGATTTGTATTATGGCTTGAAGAAGTTACAAAAGATGATGTAGTACTTGTTGGAGGCAAGAATGCTAATCTTGGAGAGATGATCCAAGCAGGAATACCTGTACCTCCGGGATTTGCAGTAACAGCTTATGCATATAAGTACTTCCTTGACTCAACAGGTCTCGGCGAGAAAATCTATGCTATGCTAAGAGATCTTGATGTTAATGATAAGAAGGCATTAGATGAGGTAACAAGTAAGATCAGGCAAATGATTAAAGAGACACCTATGCCTTCGGAAGTAGAAGCAGCTATTAGAAATGCTTATAGAGAGTTAGCTTCGAGACTAAATATTGATCCCTTAAGGCTACGTGTTGCTGTACGTAGCAGTGCTACTGCAGAGGATATGCCGGAGGCGAGCTTTGCTGGTCAGCAAGAGACTTACTTAAACGTCTATGGAGAAGATGCAGTTGTTAAGCGTGTTAAGGATTGTTGGGCTAGCCTCTTCACTGCACGTGCAACTTTCTATCGTGTTGCACAAGGAATTCCACATGAAAAAGCCTTAATGAGCGTTACCGTACAGAAGATGGTTAATAGCCGCTCAGCCGGCGTAATGTTCACACTACACCCAGTTACTGGCGAGACAGATGTAATAGTTATTGAGGGAGCATGGGGTCTTGGAGAAGCTGTTGTCGGTGGTAAAGTAACACCTGATGAATGGGTTGTTGAAAAAGATACATTAAAGATTAGAGAACAAAAGATCAATAGAAAGAACATTGCTATAGTCTTCAATCCAGAAAAAGGTATAAACGAGGCCGTTAAGCTCCCTGATCCTAGATTCCCATTATTTGATCCAGAGGCTCCAAGCCTTAATGAGGAGGAAGTTAAGAGATTAGCTGAATTAGGTAACTTAATTGAGAAGCACTATGGACGTGCAATGGATATTGAGTGGGCTATTGACATGGACCTACCATTCCCAGACAATGTATTCATTGTCCAGGCCCGTCCAGAGACCGTATGGAGTATTAAGAAGGCTAAGGAAGAGGAGCGAAGAGTTGAGGTAAAGGGTAAGAAGGTAGTTAAACTTAGTGAAGCTAACGTACTAGTTCGTGGATTACCTGCAAGCCCTGGTATCGGAGCAGGGATTGCTAGAGTAATTTTCGATCCACATGGTAAGGAGGCTCAAGAGTTTAAAGAAGGAGATATACTAATTACTAAGATGACTGATCCAGACTGGGTACCATTAATGAAAAAGGCTGCTGCTATAGTAACAGATGAAGGCGGTATGACTAGCCATGCAGCTATTGTCAGCCGTGAGCTAGGTATTCCATGTATTGTTGGTACTGGTAATGCTACAGAAGCCATAAAGACAGGGATTGAAGTAACTGTTGATGGTAGTCGTGGTGTTGTCTATGAAGGAATTGTCGAAGATCTCGTAAAGCCTAAGGAAGAGGCTGCTGCAGCAGTTTCTGTTGGTATTAGTCCTGAACAATTATTGCCACTCTATCCAGTAACTGCTACAAAGATCTATATGAATCTCGGTGAGCCTGATGCTATTGAGAGATACAAGGACTTACCATTTGACGGTATTGGTCTCATGAGGATCGAGTTCATTATTACTGATTGGGTACAGTACCATCCAATGGCATTAATTGAAGAGGATCGTGGAGAATTCTTTGTAGATAAGCTAGCAGAGGGCATTGCCAAGGTAGCACAGGTGATTTATCCAAGGCCTATAGTCGTACGATTTAGTGACTTCAAGACTAATGAATACCGTGGACTTAAGGGCGGAGAGAAGTTTGAACCAGAAGAGAGAAACCCAATGATTGGATGGCGTGGTGTTAGCCGATATATTCATCCAAATTATGAGCCTGCATTTCGTCTAGAGGTTCGTGCTATAAAGAAGGTTCGTGAGGAAATGGGATTAACTAATGTATGGGTCATGCTACCATTTGTAAGAACAACATGGGAAGTTGAACGTGCACTAAAGGTTATGGAGGAAGAGGGCTTAAAGCGTGGTAAGGACTTCAAGGTATGGGCTATGGCTGAGGTACCAAGCATAGTATTCCTTGCTGACAAGTTTGCAGAATATGTTGACGGATTTAGTATTGGAAGCAACGATCTTACACAGTTAGTTCTTGGAGCTGATCGTGACAGCACCATACTTGCAGAAATGGGCTACTTCGATGAACGCGATCCAGCTGTACTAGCTGCTATTAAGATGCTCATTGAGAAAGCACATTCAAAAGGTGCTACTGTAAGTATCTGTGGACAAGCACCAAGTGTATATCCAGAGATCGTTGAATTCCTTGTAGAGAACGGTATTGATAGTATAAGTGTCAATCCTGATGCCGTCATACCGACTAGAAGACTTGTAGCAAGTATTGAGAGAAA
>CAZITZ010000098.1:0-5387 GCA_964542295.1 uncultured Desulfurococcaceae archaeon | reverse complement strand
CTCCTAAGATCACCTGATTCCCGGATAATACTATCTGGTTCAACATAGGATAATATAAGTGCATTAGTTATTGTAGGCACAATAATGTCGGGATAAGGATGATAACTTGTCCATCTATACGCTTCTCTTAAAGCCTTGCCAAATAGTTTACCAAGGTCTAATCCCGTAGCTGCTAACTCTCCTCTTCTAACACGTTGACCAAGTTCAATGGCTTTTATTATATACTCTGTAATGCCTATGCATGATGACATCATGTGTGATGCAGAAGGATCTATTCTTAGCCTATGGACTCCGCCAGGCTTTATATAGGAGTATATAGCTATATGGCAACCTTCAAGAAGTGCTCTAGAGATCTCATATACCATTGCTTCGACACCTATGAATACTATTATCTACTACCCAGATATTTAATGGTGGTGTTAGAGTATAGTTTATGAGTGGTGTAGAGAACTGAATAAAATAATTTTCCCGGAATACCTTGTTAAGGCAATGATTTCATTATTATCAATTATAACTATATTCATGTGCCTATATATCTTAGGCATTTCATTCATTGAATCCATTATTATATCGATATTATACGTTATAGCGATAATTTCCTCATCAAGATACAGTGTTAAGCTATCAAATAATCTATTAATGAATATAGGCGGTGCATTAGCTCCATTAATAATGGCTATTGCGCAAACAATACTATTGATCTCCATTATTAAATTATATGAGTATATTTTACTGCTAACACTATCTATCTTTATAGTATATCTGTCGAGCAAGTATATACCTGGTAAGGGTATTGGAATACCACTTATTTTACCAATAGTGGCAATAGCAGCACTTGTATGTCTTTACATAGAACTAATGGATCTACCAATACTATATTCAATACCAACTGCATATACAATTGCAGTCTATAGTACGCTGATTGGAGCTGATACATTAAAAGCATTAGAATTAGTTAGGAAGAACATAAAACTAGAGATCGGGGGAGAAAAACTACTTGACCTAATAATACTTTCATCATCAACAACACCGCCATTAACAATAGCGCTATTAATCATAGGAAACCAATAAAAGCAGTCTAGAGTAAATACTGTAAATGAGTACAGCCCAGACACTCCCGAATGGGGGGTTACTATAATGGATGAAGGGCTGTCTCCCGGCCATTATCTCTTCAGATAGTAAATATATAGTTGTTATAGAAAACTTTAGTTTAATCTGTTAAAGACAAACTTGTAGAGTAAGATAGTTAATTATAATATACATTCATGGCTAACCATTATCTAGGTGATTACCGTCTTGAGTATATTCGGCGAATTAGATGATCTTGATCTAGAGATCCTTAGATTATTACAGATCAATGCTAGACTTAGTTATAGAAAGATTGCTGAGAGATTAGGTGTTAGTCCAGCAACAATACTTGTTAGATTGCGTAGACTTAAGAAAAAAGGTATTGTAAAAGGATTTACCGTAGAGATTGATCCATATAAGCTTGGCTATCAGTCACTAGCATATATGCTGTTAAAAGTTGATCCTAGGAAATTGCGCAGGGTTATTTCCCGTCTTATGAAGGAACCATATATTGTAGAGATCTATGAAATAACTGGAGATTATCATTTATTGATTAAGCTTTGGGCTAGAGATCCAGGTGATCTGGCCAATATAATTGATCGGATAAGGCTTATAGATGGTGTAAATGATACAAATACACTGTATGTACTAAAGATAAACAAAGAGAGTAAGAATCCTATATAGTTCAGTGTGAGAGCTCACGTTCACAGCCGTGTACTAGCCGGCTCACACGGTTTGCTTTTCATCATCTACGGTATGTTTCCTCCAAATACTCTATTATATGCTCTGCTGCATTAACACCTGTAGCCATCCATAAACCTCTCCATAAAGGCGATGCATTAGCTTCAATAATGTAGTAGTTACCATCGTGATCGACTATGATGTCTACACCAGTATAGTCTAGTCCAAGAACCTTTGCGGCTTTAATAGCAAGTTCAAAAGCATCTGGGTAATCTTTCTCACTTATAGCAACACCACGTGCACCTTGAGCAATATTTGTCTTCCAACCACATTCAATAACACGCTTCATAGCAGAAATGACTCTATCTCCAACAACAAATACACGTATATCATAGCCCGGTTTCTCAATATATCTCTGGATATAAATTGGTAGTTTAAATGCATAAAGGCTACGGCTAAGCTGATATGCTGTATCTGGGTTATCAACTAATACGGAACCTAGACCAAGACTACCAATAATTGGTTTAAATACAGCCTTGCCAAACTCCATGAGAGCCCTCATAGCTGTATGCGGATTCTCAGTAATTATTGTTTCAGGTACAGGTAGTCCAGCAAGATATAGTCTTAATAGACTAAACCACTTATCACGTGCCAACAACATTTCAATAGGCTTATTAATTACAATAACACCCTTTCTTCTCAAAGCCTCAAGAACGCCTATACGTTTAAGTAGTTGCTCAATACTAGGTGTTGATCCAAAACTACGTACAATTACTGCATCAACGTTTAGTTCCTTACCTAGATAACCAAGAGAAACACCGGGTCTCATAATAGCGGCGTCAAGGCCTTGAACTCTATAATATTCTGCCTCATGCCCACGGTTTCTAGCAGCTTCAAGAAGTCTCTCAACACTCCATGTTGGGCGACTATAATAGTGTATTATAGCTATTCTCGTAATACATCACCTTCTTCTAGAATAGATGTGGCCCAGAGACTATTATCTATATATCGTGTTTAGACAAGATATTTTGATATTCCATAAGCTATTCCTAGAAGGAGGATTGTTATAGTTAGCGTATAGAGACTTGATGCAAGAATATTTTCTCCTCCAATTAATATACCAGTAACTGAACCCAATAATATTGCTACAATTGATAACACTATAGCTGCTACTCCATCACTTCTCCCAACATATGGTCTAGTAATAATAGCAGATATCAATAGCAGAAAGAATACTATAGCACTCAATCCATACATGAGGGTTTCTTGGCTAAATCCATGGGATACATATGCTGATAATATGTAGAGCATTATTATTGAGAAAATCAGTACCTTTCTTGCTAATGATATCCTAGCCAAACCTAATAGCCTCCTTCTAAGCCTCTGCTAGATATGAGAATCCTGTGTTTAGGAAATAAAGGTTATTGTATCATGTACAGCGTCAGCATGATCACATATACCGGGATCTCCAATGGATCAAGGTTAAATCTGATCTCTAAAACTCTAGCTCCCTTGATCATCGACTTAAACCTCTTTTCCTTAGCAATATAATCTTCAACACTGCTAGTTAGGAATAGGATATTATCACCACTATTTGGTTCAAGCATATTAAGTGGAATATACGATGCTCTAACACCTTTGCTCCTTAAAGCCTTGATCAATACATAGCTAGCTGGCTCTAGAAAACCAGTTGATGAAACAATAATTTCTCTAATACTCAGTATATCCGAAATCACATCTCTATAATTAGCAACTAACTCTTCAAACACTATAGAAAAGCCCTCATTAGCAAATCTTCTCAACCTATCTACTCTCTTACCACTTATACCATACAGTCTTAAGCCAGTATAGTGTGCTAACAATACTTCATACAGACTACACTCAATCTCTGATGGAGGACATGGCACAATAATCTTATTAGCTCCACGTAATAGTGCATCAATAGTTTCCGGAGGCCTAGGTGTAACAATGTATATCTTCCCGCCAGTCCACCTTGATGCATCTCCTAAACATATAAGTGATGGATCATCAGGTTTTGTGTTAAAAAGTATAGTTGTGGCTTCTTTACGGTAAATTAATCTATAAAGTGCAATAGTATCTGAATCTTGTAGTACTGGCTGTTTACTTGGATTCAATGTTGTTATTAGCCAGTATAGAGTTGATGCAGCAGCATATCCTAAACCCGTGTATGCTATGATTAGCTCTCCACTACTAGACTCTATGAACTTGACTAGCTTTTCACAAGCTTCTGAAGCCCATTTCTCAGCATTTAATATCTTATGTACTAGTTTATCTAGACTAGAGCTGTCTCCAATGCCTTGCAACAACTACACTTCCCTACATCAGGTTCGTCTGGAATCCTCTTAATAATCTCTGGTAATAGTTTCCGGGCTTTTTCAGTATTCTCCTTCATGACACGGACAACTTCTTCAGCAGTAACTGGTTTTTCAGCCCACACATCATAGTCTGTAACCATTGCTACAGTAGCATAACATAGCTCGGCTTCACATGCAAGAACAACTTCTGGTACAAGAGTCATTCCAATAATATCGGCTTTAAAGACATCCTTCCAGATACGGCTTTCAGCTCGAGTAGAAAATCTAGGTCCTTCAATACATACATATGTGCCGCCATAATGTAATGTTAATCCATTAACCTTCTTTGCTGCATCAGCAATGATTTCACGAAGATGTTCACAGAAGGGATCAGCTGTACTTACATGGCATACTACGCCTCCTTCAAAAAACGTAAACGCTCGAATACCTTTAGTCATATCAATAAATTGATCTGGTAGTACGAAGTCACCTGGCTTGTAGTCCCATCTAAGACTGCCAACTGCAGAAAATGCTATAATCCATTTAACGCCTAGGCTCTTCAAAGCCCATATATTTGCACGGTAATTTATACGATGAGGAGGTATCTTGTGTCCCCGGCCATGTCTTGGTAAAAATGCTATTTTCCTTCCCATAAGCTCTCCAACAATAATATTATCACTTGGAGCACCATAAGGAGTATAGATCTTATATTCTTCAATACTCTCTAGTCCAGGTATCTCATATAATCCACTACCACCAATGACCCCTATTTCAGCCCTTGTTTTAGGCTTTACAAGAACCATACATCCGCCCCCGTATCCAGAGATATAATCTTCAATAATGATATGGTTTATCCCTAAGTATATATAAGTAATGGAGTCTAAATCCTCGGCTATAGCTAATTATATAATTCCATAAAGAACTATAGCATAATGGTGTTTTATCAATGGATGGATGCCATAGCTTAGTTATTGGCATAGGGATATTGATTATATTGCTTATTCTAAAGCTTCCACTATGGATCGTGTTTCTACTTGTTGCATTTTCAATATCAATACTCGTTGGAGGAATAGATTTTCTTATGAACACATTCTTTAGTGTTTCAACAGATCCTATGACCATAGATCTTGTTATAATAATGTATCTTATAGCTGTATTTGTATCTCTTTATAAAGTAACTGGATTTATAGATAGATTAAGCAAAGAATTAACAATATTACTTAAAAAGCCATTCATAGTTATATCTTTTGTACCAGCTATACTTGGCCTCTTACCTGTACCTGGAGGAGCGCTAATGTCTATACCTGTTGTTGATAAAGTTGG
>CAZITZ010000097.1:0-5557 GCA_964542295.1 uncultured Desulfurococcaceae archaeon | reverse complement strand
TAGTATCATGATTACAGCGGTATATATTGTTAGGATGCATAAAATAGTAGATATTATGACTGATAGTATGTTTATTCTTTTCAGATTAGATAAATAATATGTTCCAGCTAAAACTATCGATATAAATGATATAAGGAATAATGTTATTGAAGTAAAGGGATCCATTGCAAATCCCCCTAAATTTCTCCTACCACAATATAAGGAATACTCGGATAAGAATCTTTCTTAATAATCCATAATTTATTTATAATGAGGGGATCGATTTAATCGAGATCCTAGACTAAAGTTTATACCTATGTATCACTGTACTGATTGAACCTAAAAATTATGGCTGTAAACGTAAATAAGATAATTGAAGAGACTAGTATTTTTCAAATCTACTTGTAATTTATAAAGACAGGATCTTGACTACTTTCTTATTTACCTCTTTTCTTATTAATGGACCTACTTCACCTATTTCACCAGCTATGAGCCGCTTATGTAGTGTTGCTATCTTAGTAAGTTTAATTATAGAATCCATCTTCAATCCTGTAATTCCAAATTCGGGATGTGAAGTTTTTATTAAAACATCTGTCTCTGGATCATATTTCTCTATACGCGACGAAATAAAAGCTACAACAACATCATCCTTACACTCATATAATATCAATGCCGGCCTTAATTTCCTATGGGTAAGGTCTGTAAAAGGGAAATAAATAAGTACAATTTTACCCTTTAATATCTTCCTCCGTATAGACATCTGGTTCATCCTCTAGAAAATCTCGAAGATTATTTTCCTGAAGTTTTAATAACTCATATTCTTCAATAAGCTCTAGAAATTTATCAAATTCATCACTAATAATTATTCCCAGTATTTTTTCAATACGTTCCCTAATTCTCTTAGGATCGACGCCTTTAGGTAGCTCTATAACAATACTTGACATATTATTTAGCCCTCATATATCTTAGCTAAAAATCCCTAATAGCATTATTGTTATAGAATATAAACAATTAGAGTGATGCGAATCACTCCTACTTATAACATATTTAAAATATTAGAGTTTGTTCATTATCACTCAAATTTTCTATAGATCTTGATCTCTCTTTTTTAATAATTTTCTCTGCATCAAGACCTCTAGGTCTTGTCTTAGGTATTGTAGATGGATCTATTGGATCAAGTCTACCAAGTTCTAGTTCACCTGCTAATTCATCAACCCACTTAGATACGATAATAGAGCTCAGAGTCTCCTCAACAACACTGCTTAAACTCTTACCTTCTCTAGCCAGCATAGCCCTAGCCTCTCTTAAAAATTCCTCATCAATACTAAGGGTAATCTTCCTCTTTCTATACAACCAAGTACACCCATTAGTATAATGTATTCTATTAGTCTTTTATCCATTCTAGTTCTCGGAGTCTATCTATGAATTCGTCTATGTTCTTTGGTGTTAGGATTACAAGGGTATCGTCTTTGAGTTTTATAACAACTGCCTTGTCTGATGATACTGCTAAGAAGGCTTTTGCTCCATTAGCTAGTCTAAACCATCCTAGTTTATATCCTGGTAATCCTGCTCCAAAAGTCCGCAGTGTCGGCTTTAGCTCGGGATGCTCCCTTAGATCGACTATTGTTATATTGATGACGTCTTCTTTGTTTACTGTTATCTTGAACATTGTTGGTGATGATGCTTTTAGTTGGTCTCTCGTCAGTGTTATTGGGAATGCTATTATAGGTATTATAGTTAGTAGGAGTACTAGGAAGACTATAACTATTATAATTGCTTAGGAATATCCAGACTGAAGATGGTATTGGTATTCTGAATACATACTCCATATCTATATCCTATTAAATACTGATTATTTATATGTATAAATGCCTTGGATTAGATATATTATTTGGGTGGTTATATGAGTAAGTTGGCTCATGCTGTTAAGTGTAGGTTTCCAGTTGGTTTTGATAGTATTGTAAGGGCTGTCCTAGATATAGATAGTGCATCTAGTATATACTATGAACAATTACCTGTAAAGCCACGGGTATTCATTGCTGTTGGAGAGAAATACTATATTAGAGCAGGTAATGCACTCATAGCTACCACGATCGTTATCGAGAGATCTGGTTATACAGAGGTAAAGGTATTAGCTGGAGGTGGTAAGAAGGGTTTGCTAGATTTATTCGATCTTGGCTCCTCAAAAGACTATGCCCATGAAATCATAGAATCAATAAGCCGTAGAATAGGCATGAATCCGGTAGACATAATGGAAATAGACTACATGGACGCAGGTAAATCATCAAACCTATGGACACGGTCATGACTTTTCATTACAATTATTTTACGAAAAGTATTCTAAGGATAAACATTTATCAATAACTAGATGCTCAGTAACCATGCTATTCTTTTACCTCCTTATTTTAATGAATTCTTCAATTATATCCTCATCAGATTCTAGTACAATACTCTTAAATTTTTCATGAAAACCCCGAAAGCTCCTACGAATAATTATCTCTATTTCCTCTCCTTCTCTCAAATCAAGTTTTTCAAGAGGCTTTAATACGCCATTTTCATATCTAACACGTATAGCCTTGGCCATAATATTCTACCTCTAAATGTATATTTCCCAAGAACTCTGATAACTTTAATGGAATAATGAACTATAAAATTTAGAGACTAACTATACTTGATTAGAAATAGCCCCTTATAATAAATAGGTTGACGTTAATCCAAAATACCGTACCGGATCAACAGTATTCTTATAGCTACTATAATGTTATTGGGAGCAAATAATACTGTATTGGAGATAATGACAAGAAGTGATAAGAAGGGATTACTAGGTCATGTTTAATCATGGAATAGTTTTTAGCCAAGGTATTCTTTTAAAGTCTTTATCAAATGTTGCAATTGTGTCTATATTATAGTATTTACAGGTTATAGCTATTTGTGCATCATTTGGGAATAGGTTATACTTAGTGATTATATCTATTAGTTCCTCTAGATCAAGTCTATCACGTAATACTATAACTCCTAAGTCTTTCAGAAGTCCTTTTACTCCATCTATAATTTGTTGCGGATATCCATGTTTTTCTAATATTTTACGTAGGCTAAGTTTGCCTTTAATAAATCCTTTATCACGATAGTACTTAAATGTAGATATGTAGAGAAGCTCATTTACTACAATAAATGAAGTCATATATTCTGCATCAGCATATTCCTTTAGAATTCTTCTCGTCTCCATAGTAAGTTGTGTTTCGAAAAGAATATTATAGAATATATTAGTGTCTAGAAATATCTTCATTGATATTGAGCCTCTTCTTCAAGTTCTTGAAGTTCCTTTACATCAGCTTTTCCAAAAACTCCAGTATATTTTTCTAGTACAATATCTATTTTCCTACGTATAATTATCTCTAGTTCTTCTCCTTCTTTTAGATCGAGTTTCTCTAAGGGCTTTAAAACACCATTTTCATACCTTACACGTATAGCTTTAGCCATGATATACTCCTCAATAGATATTTTCTTTATTACTGCAATAACTTTAACGGTTAGATAGCTTATGTAATTATATGGGATATATAGTTTAAGAGTAGGTGAGGCCTAGTTTCTATGGTTAATATTAAGGATTGTGTTCGTGGTAAGCCTTCTACGGAGAAACTTTATCTGTTTGATTCTTAATTGAGAGAGTGTACTTCTATTTTATTGGATTTTGTTTGTGAGAGGGATAGTCGTTACTGTGTTGCTCTTGATCGTAGTATTTTTCATCCGTATTGATAGACTACCACCTGCTGATAAGTATAGAATTGTATCGATAAAAGGGTGTTAATGCTATGCCATGTACTAGAACTCATGTTAGAAATATTGGCGAAGTAGGTAGAATAGTTATTGATAACGTAGATGTATTGGATAAGGGATTTAAGCTATTTTATAATGTATCTTGATTATTATGATTTTCATGATTGGTTTTATTTGGACTATTCATTATTTAATTGATTTAATATATTTCTTGTATCTATAATTATGGATAAGTCTTTAATCCTAACTTTATAGCTATTTCTCGTTGTCTTTGATCAAAAGTTGCTAGAGCTGCTTTATAATGTTGTGTTAGAGCTAGATATAGTGAGTCATAGATTGTTATATTATATTTTATCGATATATCTAGTGCTTTATATACAAGTTCAGCAGTAGGTATAATTGATAGTTTATTCCATAGAGTCAATAGATCCTTTGAAGCCTCATTTAAAGTACTACGATCTAGGTCTTTTAGTAGAGTATAGTGTTTCCATAAGGCATTAAATGATTCTGATAACGCTATATCTACTGTGGCAATATCTTCTCCTCCTATAATCCAGTCTTTAAATAGTTTCTCAGCAGTATCTGATCCCTTTTCTTCCAAGACAAGTTTAATAAGAAATGAAGCATCTATGACAATCATCTTCTCTCTCTATCCTCCCTAATCAATAATGTAGAATCTACCTTAACCCTTCTCTTCCGAGCCCTAGCCCTTATTTCTTCAAATGCTTCAAGTAATTCAAACCTTTTAATCCTCTCTTCAATAAATCTCCTAATCTCTTCACTCCAATTAACATTAACTTTCTTCATCTTCTCCTTTAATTCCCTAGGAATCCTAATAGTGATAACTACGGAGCCCATAGTATACACCATGTAATACAATTACGTAATACTAGGATATATACATTCCCATATTCATATAGTAACCATTAAGGATTACCAGGTAAGTTATAAACTATACAGAAGTATACATTCCAAGACAAACCAGGCTCCATAATGAACCAACATATACTTTCATATAAAATCTGCAATAGTCATGGAGTACTTTTGGTGTTCTATTAGTATATAGTTTATTTTACTGCTATGAATACTATTCTATGTGCATCTCTTGGCTCCTTATTCCCTACTATATAGTCTCCATAGACTATTGTCTTTCTAAAACCAGTTGTACGGGCTAGTAGTTTTAGTTCATTAACAGTGTATCCTCGTAGCCTATGATGATCGAATACTATGTCTATATTATCACCTTCCTTAACGAGAAGTGTACGTCTCCAGTTTATCAACTGGTTCACAGTATTCAGCGATACAACATCTACTATGAGTATATTTGTATTACCACACTCTACACTCCATATGATTGGGTCTCCACGTCTCCATCTCTCAGCACGTATAATATTTGGTGTATCAAATATGAATAATCCACCAGGTCTAAGGCTCCTATAGACGCCATTAAATACATCCATGATATCCCTATCATCAACTACATAGTTTATACTAGTAAAGAAACATGTTACGGCATCAAATTCCTCTCTAAATTCTAGCTTCCTCATATCACCGACAAGGAACTCTACATTACCAATACCATGCTCCTCAGCCTTCCGGGAAGCAATCCTTATCATCTCCTCACTAACATCTAGTCCAACAACATGGTATCCGCGTCTAGCAAGCTCCAGTGTTGGACCACCGGTACCACATGCTATATCAAGTACATCCCTAACCTCCCTCCCAGCCTCAGCCTTAAACACATGTTCTACAAAATCAATTACACGAGGCACGGTTTTCTCAAGATAGCTATGATATATTA
>CAZITZ010000096.1:0-5586 GCA_964542295.1 uncultured Desulfurococcaceae archaeon | reverse complement strand
ATAGATGTCTCGAATTTACCATTAAACCTAATATTGATCTCGGCCTGCGTACTTGGTGAGAATAGGGCAACTCTTAGCTGTCCTACTGTATTGAGGCCTGTTGGATGCTTAAGTATTGATCTATATACTTCACCTGGTTCAAGAGCTAATGCTCCACTTAATAGACTTATATGTGATTTAGCGTCTTCAGATGGTATATATAAGAGTAAGCCTACATGCTCTATAGTAAGGTATTCACTGCCCTCATACTTGACTAAGATATTGCATCTATGTCTCCTCCTCTTTCTAGCCTGCATAATAGGGGTTATATCATAAACTAGTTTTGAAAATAGATAATTCTTTGTTTCAGCAATAGAGTTCGGCTTAAACTCCCTAGTTACTGGGACACCATTAACTTTGAGTCTCCAAGTAAATCTTTCTCTTTGGGACTTAATAGCTAGTTCAAGCAAGGCTTTTGATATCTCTATTTCACCAGGCAATACGAGATCTATTGGTATAAATGCTTTTGATACTTCAAGTCCTCCAAGCCTTATAGAGGGGAGAATCGACTTGTATATTGCTTCTCCATCGAATTTTTCAAATACGTATTGCTTTAAATCGCCGCTAACCATTATAGACACCAACACCTCAGATATCTAGACAAGTAGACAAACACTCTATATAGGATATTAAATAAGTATATCTACATAAGATTTTCTACATAGTTACTTATCTAACGATCAATACATTACAATTGGCGTGATGAGCTACTGCTTCTGCGACGCTGCCTAATAGTAGCCTTTTAAGGCCACTAATACCTTTAGCTCCAATTATTATTAGATCAGCTCCCCATTCCTCAGCTTCTTCAATAATATCATTAGCTGGATGACCTATTCTTAATTTCTCTTCAATTGTAATTCCATAATTCTTTCTAGCATACTCTATAGCTTTAGACAATAGCTTCTTAGCTTCAGAGACGAGTTTCTCTTCAAAAGATAATGTTATCCCACCAATAATAACCCATGCATGAGATGCATCAATTACATGTAGTACTCTAACTTTAGAGCCATAGTCCTTTGAAAACCTACAAGCTATATCTAGTGCCTTATCTGCATAACTACTGCCATCATATGGTACAAGTATTTTATTAAATAGATCAGACATAATTGATCGCCTCTTCATTTCCTAAGATATATAATTGTAATGAATAGGAAATAAACTCATCTATAAGGATACTAGTTAGTATTATCTAAATTATTTTACACCATATATCCCAGATAATGTACTACTTAGTTCACGGAGTCTGTCAAGTGCTTTCTCCGTCCCACTTATGTATTGTTCTATATCCACATCCTTAGATCCACGTAGTTCGTCGAGAACAGTTATGATCTCAATTATGCGTTGATGGAATAATACGTGTCTAGGAGGATCGTTCTTTTCAAGATATTTATCTATCTTATGGAGTTTCTTAATAATTCCTTTAAGATCTCTTAAGGCGGAATCTATGAACATATAAGCCATTTCTCGGGATGAGAAGGGCACACCATACATAGCTGATACAAATAATACACTATCAATTTTCGCTTGTTTAACCCGGTTAAAGATGTTCCTTGCAGTTCTAAACTTTACATGAGCAATATATAGTTTCTCAACACACTTATCAATATCAACAACTATACTCTTCTTCAAAACGTTCTCCCTATGCAGAAATCTATCTACACCATATATTAATTTATAAGGTAATAATCAAATATGGAGGAGGATTCCAGAAAATCTAGTGAATTAAAGTGATCAATTATGAGTATACTAGAGAAGATAGGTTTAGAATTGATCTGGTTCGACAGTATGGGGGCAAAGAGTTCTTCATTAGCTATTAAGACAAGTAAGGGATACATTGTAATAGATCCAGGAGCTGCTGCTATGCAGCCAAGTTATCCTCTATCATCTAGCAAGAAGAGGGAATTACGTAAAACGGCTATTAAAAAGATCGCTGAATACGTTAGATTATCCAGACTTATAATAATTACTCATTATCACTATGATCATCATTTCTTGCCAATAGATAAAGATGTTGACAACCCACATATATTCAGTGGTAAAAAATTATGCATTAAAAACCCGAATAAATATATTAATGAAAGTCAATGGAATAGATCAAGGAAATTCATAGATGAAATACTCAAACAATATAATCTAAGTATAGAATCCTTTGAATCAGATCCCTTAGAAACAGTATTTCCTGATCCTGTCCAGGATCTTGAAATAGCATTGTCCAGGGATTATGGAGATTATATGAAGAGACGGGAGGAAATTCTTCTCAAGGGGAGGAAATGGTTCAATAAATTAGTAGATTTATGGAGTAATGGAAAATGGGTAAAGGAGATTAGATTAAATGATAATACTGAGATTACTTGGTGTGATGGAAAATGCATTGACTACGGTGATACAGAGTTATATATATTAGAACCTTGGTTCCATGGTATAGAGTATGATAGAACAGGTTGGGTAACACCTGTAATTATTAAAAAGAAGAATTTTACAATATTCTATTCAAGTGATTTAATGGGTCCAATCATAGAGGATTATGCGGATTATATTATCAAACTTGACCCAGATATTATTGTCTTAGATGGGCCTCCAACATATCTATTTCCATACTTATTTAATAGAATTAATCTACAAAGATCAATTGACAATTTAATACATATTATTCAAAACATTACTCCAGATCTCATTATATATGATCATCATCTTCTTAGAGAGAAGAAATGGAGAACTAGGGTTAAAAAGGTATTTGAAGAAGCTAAAAAACATGATGTACTTATCATTACTGCGAGTGAGTATTTCGGTAATAAACCATTAATAGACACTCTATAATAGGCATGAGTCTATCTAGGATTATGGCCTAATTTTCATAGAAAATAGCTTATTAATGACAAGGTAATAAAATAATATGATCGGGTATAGTAGTTACCTATCGTTGGAGGATGGGCTATGTTTCTAAAAGGTTTAAAAATATTGGATCTAAGCCATACTCTTGCCGGTCCTATGGCTACAATGATAATGGCTGATCTTGGTGCTGAAGTCATAAAGGTAGAATCGCCTGTAGGTGATGAAACAAGGAGTTGGGCACCACATATAGATGGTGAGAGTGCTTATTTTATGTCGATCAATAGGGGAAAGAAGAGTATAGTATTGAATTTAAAGGATCCGAGGGGTAGAGAGATTCTCTATAAACTTGTCAGGGATTGCGATGTTGTTATTGAGAACTATAGACCTGGTGTTCCTGAAAAGCTCGGAGTAGACTATAATACATTGGTTAAGTATAATCCTAACATTATATATTGTAGTATTAAGGGGTTTAGAGTTGGAAGTGTATATGCTAAAAAGCCAGCATATGATATTATTCTTCAAGCATTAAGTGGTTTAATGGCTAGTACTGGTGAAGAGGATAGGCCTCCCGTACGCGTATCATTTGCATTATTTGATGTCTTTACTGCAATGATGGCTGTTATAAACATATTGGGAGCTCTATATTCTGGGAAAAGACCTTACTATATAGAACTACCAATGTATGATGTATCTATATTCTCCATGTGCTATGTACCCATCATGTATTTATTGACGGGTAGGAAGCCTCGGAGGATGGGCTCTGCACATCCCTCCATAGTTCCTTACCAAGCATTTATGGACTGTAATGGCCGATACTTTATTGTTGCAGCAGCTAATGATAGGCTATGGAGATCAATGTGTAAGGCTATGGGCTTAGAAGATTTAATAGATGATCCGAGGTTCAAGACTAACGCCGATAGAGTAAAGAATAGGGATCAACTTATACCGTTACTCGAAAAGATCTTTAAGGAAAAGCCTAGGGGATACTGGATAGAGCTATTGGAGAAAGCTGGTGTACCCGTAGCACCAGTCTATGAGATAAACGAAGTCTTTGAAGACCCATATATAAAGAACTGTGGGTTACTCGTAAGGATGAAGCATACAACGCTAGGCGAAGTAACACAGTTGGCAGAGCCCATGTTAATAAACGGTGATAGACCATGCTCGCCACTACCTCCTCCAATACTGGGCGAACATACAGTAGAGATCCTAAGAAATCTAGGTTATAGTGATGACGAGATCAAGTTACTTAAGGAAAATGGTACAATATGGTACCCTGAATAGCCGTTATAAACTAGGTATTTAAATACCTAGTTTACCTTATGATTTTTATATCATCTAATATTCTTGCTTTCCTTACATGGAGTGTTCTTAAATAGATTTATTTATAATCGTTGTACTCGAAATAATTCAATGAAGCTTATGTGAGGCGGATATTATGGCTGAGAAAATATCTATTCTCATAAAGAATGGCCTTGTAGTTACAATGGATGGTAAGAGAAGGATCTATGATGAAGGCTATGTAGCTATTGATGGGGATAAGATTGTTGATGTAGGTAGAGGCGATCCTGGGGATAAGTATGTTGCTGAAGAAACAATTGATGCTGGACATGGAGTTGTAATGCCTGCCTTTATCTGCGCTCATACACATCTATATGGAGCATTATTGAGGGCTAGTACGTGGTTTGCAGCAATACATCCACCAACAGATTTCCAGCAGAATCTACAGAGGATTTGGTGGCCTGTTGATGAGATGCTGACATATGAGGATGCCTATGCAAGTACATTGATTGCCGGAATAGACTTTGTAAGGACTGGTACAAGTATTTTCTTTGACACGTTCAGCGGCCCTAATGCTATTGATGGCGTACTTGATTGGGAGGAGAAGGCTCTTAATGAGATCGGTATGAGGGGTATACTTGCCTTTGAAGCTACTGAGAGGCATTGTCATGATGAAGGTGTCCAGGGATTAAAGGAGAATGAGAGATTCATAAAGAAGAATAATAGTGACCCTAGTAAACTTGTTAAGGGAGGCATTAGTCTTCATGCAAGCTTTACAGTATCTGATGAACTATTTCATATGGCCCGTGAAATAGCTAATAAGTACAAAGCCTTGCTGACAATACATGTTGAGGAGGGCCTTATTGATGTATACCATAATATTGAACGCTATGGTTTGAGACCTGTTGAGAGAATGGAGAGAATAGGCTTCTTAGGGCCGGACGTTGTTATGGCTCATGTTGTACAAGCTATTGATGATGAACTAGCTATTTTGAAGAAATATGATGTGAAGGTAGCTCATAATGCTATGAGTAATATGCTTAATGCTGTAGGAATTGCACGTGTACCTAAAATGCTTGACATGGGTATTACTGTTGGAATAGGTAATGATGGATACATATTTGATGTATTTGAGAATATGAGGACAACATATCTACTACATAAGGTAGCACTACGTGATCCAAGGATATTGTCTCCACGGAAAGTAGTAGAGATGGCAACAATAGATGCTGCGAAAGTATTAGGTCTTGAAAAAGAACTCGGTAGTTTAGAGCATGGTAAGAAAGCTGATGTAATAATTATAAAGCCGGAGCTACCGCCTACACCAGTTAATTCTAAGACAGTCTATGGTCATTTAGTAAATACATTTAATGGGCGTGATGTCGACACAGTCATTATAAATGGAAGGATCATTCTTAGAGATAAGAAGTTCCA
>CAZITZ010000095.1:0-5610 GCA_964542295.1 uncultured Desulfurococcaceae archaeon | reverse complement strand
AGCTATTGGAACTCCATCCTTGATCTTGGGGAATAACATTAGGTCATAATCTGTTCCTGGCTGCTTATTATACTGATCCTGCATCATAAGGTTAAGCCAGTTACCCATGAAATACATAGCTACTTCTCCATTAGCAAGTCTACCGATCTGCTCAGCCCAAGGCTCAGCAGTCGGTGTTGAACCGAAATAGCCTTTCTTAATAAGATCAGCTATTGTAGCAAATACCTCCTTTACCTGAGGATCAGTCCATGAGATCTGGTGATGCATTAACTTGTACTGTAGGTCAGGGCCTCCTATACGGAGAATAACTGCTTCAGTAAAGTCTGTTAATGGCCATTTATCCTGTCCACCAGCTGCCAATGGCTGTATTCCAGCATTCTTTATCTGTTCACATACTTGTAGGAATTCATCAAAGGTCATAATTCCTGATGAAGGAACTGAAATGCCTAGGTCTTGGAATACATGTACATTATACCATATACCGGGCTTAGCCCATGCCTTAATAGGTACTGCATAGTATTTACCATCAGCCTTAACAACTTCTGTATAAGAATCTGGATTAATGACTTTATTCTTGAGATCTAGTTCATCATATATAGGCGTTAAGTCCATGAGCTTACCGTCTCTACCAAGTTCTCTCACGAAGGCTGGCCATGGAACAATAGCGACATCAAACTGTGGCGCGCCAGCAGCTAATTCTGTTTGAATAGCTGTTCTAATATCTGATTGCTGTACTATTCTAACCTTAATACCCGTTTTTTCTTCAAATACTTTGAGTGCAGCCGCAAAATTCTCTCCTTCAACACCGCCCCATTGACTATAAACGACAACTTCCTTCGGCTTTGCTGGTTGTTGCGATAGATACCACCATACTCCTATACCAGCAATTATTAGAATTACGACTATTACGGAGACAATTTTTAGAGATAAACCTTTTAGATACATGGTTTCCAGCCGGATAAACTATTACTCTTAAGTGAAAAATGTAAGGCTTACTTAATAAGTCTAACTATCCTATTTATTGTATAATCGAAAAGTAGATATATTGTGATCTGGGTAGATAGTGTTTAGAGACTATATGGGAGGAAGGATTCTATTTGGCTAAGGTTATTGTAAAAAATCTCCTCAAAATATTCGGAGGTAAAGTAAGAGCCGTAGATAATATTAGTTTAGAAATAAAGGATGGAGAATTCATGATCCTATTAGGGCCTAGTGGTAGTGGTAAAACAACGTTATTAAGGCTTATAGCAGGTCTAGAAGTACCGACTAGTGGAAAGATCTATATTGGAGACAAACTAGTTGCTTGTCCAGAGGAAAACGTGTTTATTCCTCCGAAAGATCGTGATATTGCCATGGTTTTCCAAAACTATGCACTATACCCACATATGAAGGTATATGACAACATAGCATTACCTCTCAGAGTTAGAAAATTGTCTAAAGAAGAAATAGATAATAGAGTTCGCGAAGTAGCACGTAGACTCCAGATAGAAAACCTACTTGATCGCTATCCTAGGCAGTTAAGTGGTGGCCAGCAACAACGCGTTGCACTAGCAAGAGCACTTGTACGTAATCCAAAGGCATTCCTATTTGATGAGCCATTAAGTAATCTAGATGCAAAACTACGTATTATGGCCCGTGCATTTCTTAAAAAGCTTCAGAAGGAACTCGGGGTTACAGCGATATATGTAACTCACGACCAGGCTGAGGCTATGGCTATGGCTGACCGTATAGCTATAATAAATTATGGTAAGCTACAGCAAGTAGGTAATCCATGGGAAGTATATTCAAGGCCTAGAAACAAGTTTGTAGCAGGTTTCATTGGTGAACCTCCAATGAACTTATTCGATGCAAGTCTAGAGGCAAGAGGGGAACAAATAGCTATTGTAACATCAGGTTTTGAAATATTATTGCCAAAAGACTTATCCCAGATCCTTCAATCACATGCAGGAAAAGAAGTATATGCAGGAATAAGGCCTGGCGAACTTAGAGTATCTAAAAAGAAGGATCGGTTTGCTAGGAGAGACATTATTATCGAAGGTAATGTAGTAGTAAGTGAGCCTATGGGTGATAGACAGTATGTACTATTAGATGTGAATGGTGTTAATCTAAAGGGTATTGCTGATATAAGGGAGTATCTTGGAATAGGTGATCAGGTATTCATAGGTGTTGATCCTTATTCAATATACTTATTTGATAAAAGAACAGAGATCTCAATAATAGATTATGAAGCACTTGAAAAGATAAAGCAAAAAGAATGACTTAGATAACCTCTATTTCAAGATAACGTGCTTCAATATCTTCAACGGAAGAACCTAGTCCACCAACACTCATTATTTTACCATCAACATCGATGAATAAAGTTCTAATACTATCATCACTTGTTCTCCTAACTCCAGTTATAAATCCATTGAGTTCAATAGGCTTAAGTTCACCAACAGTATATCCAACTATTTTCGCCTTTACTTTGAGATTTGACTTAAGAGCTTCTTCAACAAGATCTAGTACTAGCCAGTGATGACTAGACTTGATCTTTAATCCAGGCTTTACACCGAATTCCTTGATCTTCTTACCTTTTCTCCAATATCCAAAATAGTATGCTTCATTAACTATACGTACAAGTTCCATTTCATTAGAATAGATAGAATATCCCTCACCTAGTATAACTATATTTGATAGATCGGTCTCAAATAGATTCAATATACCTGTTGGGAGAACTCTGATCTCAATATTATCTAATTCAAGAAACTTATCATAATTCCTCATCTCATCGGGTTTTGCAATGACAGTTACACCGAAGAGAACATCTTTTTTCCTCTTAAACGTTTTTATGAAAGTATTAGCGAGTCTATCAAATATCTCTTTATTACATGAGACAAAACCACTTGTTTTCATATTCTTTATAAGTGATCTCATTCTCTCAATACTAATCTCTAGACTATGTGTAATCCATATCATAGGTCCTGTCTTAACTTGCTTAGACTTATACAGTGAGGATAGAATACTTATGACCTTCATATTAATATTATTAATCTCCTCTATATACCTACCAACATATCTATTCAACGCAATATCTGGTGGTAATGCACGGTACTTCCTAGGCCTACCAGCCTTAACCTCAATAAGACCTTTTAAAATAAGCGATTCAAGGACATCATATATCCTCGGTAATGGAATGCCTGCTTTAGAAGCTATACGTGGAGCATCACTTTCCCCGATCTCAATAAGCGTGATATACGCTTTTGCCTCATAACCTTTTATACCAATGAACTCAAGAAATCTCAATATAGTATTTATATTCTCCATAAGCAGCACCACTATAAATTGCACATACACAAACAAGTAATAAATTAATCGAAACACTGATATATTTGTATCTAGTGATATTAGTTTAAAGAATATATGAAAAATAATACTTCTATCTGGTAGATAGTAGATGATCATAAACAATTTACCAAATAGAAAAATAGATCAGTATAGAGCTATCGTAGGTAATGAGGAGATCGAGAAGATAATGATAATCTCTGAGGAATTAAAGAACATAAGTATAACTCACGTTAACTCAACAGCATTCGGAGGAGGAGTAGCAGAGATCTTATATAGTTTAGTCCCATTAATGAATAGTATTGGTATAAAGACTATCTGGGAGGTAATTGAGGCCCCTCTTGAATTCTTTAATGTTACTAAAAAGATCCATAACTCTCTTCAAGGAGCAAGTATTGATTTATCCAAAGATGAAATAGAACTCTATCTTAAAGTTAATGAAGATAATGCATTAAATAAGTTAAAGTTAGAGACAACACACGTCATAGTTCACGACCCACAGCCTCTTGGAATCAGGAAGTTTCTTGGTAATGATAGGAAATGGATCTGGAGATGCCATATTGATCTAAGTAAGCCTCATCGGTCTACATGGAATTTTATTTCTAGACTATTAAGAGGATATCATGCTTCAATATATCATTTAAAGGAGTATGTTCATCCGGAGGCTCCAACAAAGATCAAGTATATTATGCCTCCTTCAATAGATCCTCTAAGTGATAAGAATAGAGAATTATCATGGAGTGAGGTAGAGAGAATTTTAAATAAGTTCGGAGTTGATCCTGAGAAGCCCATTATTATACAAGTAGCTAGATTTGATCCATGGAAGGATCCCATTGGAGCTATTGATACATATAGAATTGTTAAAAGAAAGATCCCCAATGTACAATTATTACTAATAGCGAGTATGGCCCATGATGATCCTGAGGGATGGATTTATTTTGAGAAGACTATTAGACATGCAGGTGAGGATCCAAATATATATTTTCTAACAAATCTTGTTGGAGTAGGTGCTAAGGAGGTTAATGCTTTTCAAAGAGCTTCTACCGTAGCTTTACAATTATCTATTAGAGAGGGATTCGGCCTAGCTGTTACAGAGGCTATGTGGAAGAAGAAGCCTATTGTTGCAAGGCCTTCTGGAGGCATAAAATTACAAGTGATTGATGGGGTTAATGGATACCTTGTTCAAAATATAGAGGATGCTGCAGAGAAAATTATACATTTGATCAAAAACAGGGATCTGAGGGAGAAAATGGGAGAAAATGCATATAGGCATGTCTTAGAAAACTTCATTATTACAAGACATTTAGAGAAATACCTTAATTTATTCAAGATTTTATCTGAAAAATAGGATGGCCTAATATATTCTTCCTTTATCAAGGAATCCATAAAGTGCTGAAAGATCTAGTTCTCCTATTCCAACCATATAATCTCCAGCTCCATAGCTTATTAAGTATGTATCGCCAACCATCCATAATCCACATGGAAATATAGTATACGGTCTATCGCCAAATAATTCATACATGTATTTAGGCTCCATGATATATGACGGTGTAATAGCTGTCACAACTATTTCATCCCTCTTTAACTCAAGTTCTAGAGCAAACATTCTATAGGCCTTAATCTCTGTATCAACTGCATGGATAAATGCTATAACTTTATTCTTTCCTAAAACAATTGGAGGTGTAGCCCATCCAATCTTCTCTTCAAACTTTGAAGGTCTCAATATCTCAACAGTATCCTTAACAATTATTTCCCTTGGATACTCAACATCTATGCTTAGCAAATCCTTGTTGCCATCGATCTTACTAATTGTTAGGTAGAATGATTCATCATCCATATGTGGTCTATGGAATAGATAGTATATTCCATTATGTTTTACTAAGAATGCATCTTTATCGCTAATAATGTGTCCACGGAGCTCCATTGGAAACTTATATACATGTATCTTCTTCCATCCATTAGTACGAGATCTAATTGCAGTAACAGGTAATGTACGTTCTACCCTAACTGCAGGATTATAATAATTTACTGTTCGACCAGTATATGTCATAAGATACTTATTATCAATGAAATATACTCTTGGATCTTCAGTGCCCCAGATATCATATTTTGTCGATGGATAGACGACTATTTGAGCTGAATAATGATTTATATTAGCATTGCCGGAATATAGATCGTCTAATGGAACATTTATTTCTACAATAGCTGATACGTATAGAAAGTATCCAAGGATTATACGAGCATAGATCTTTGCATAATCTCCTTCAACAATAATAGCTGGGTTAAAAA
>CAZITZ010000094.1:1526-5629 GCA_964542295.1 uncultured Desulfurococcaceae archaeon | reverse complement strand
TAATGACTATGTATGTATAGTAATTGTTTCTAATAAATTCAGATACGGCTCCAAATCCTATCTCCATACCATGCTGTGCAAGTAGCCTTGGAAACCATATAAATATTCCATAGTAGCCCATTGTAATTGCAAACCATGTAATCCATAAAAGTATAGTTACTCTCCTATGTTCCCTACTAAGAAGGATTTTCAAACCATCCTTTATTCCGAGTTTCTGGATGACAGGTATTTCGGGTAATTCAATTTTATATTTTTTAGCGAGCATTTTTGCAGATTCTATTCTTCCTTTAGCCAATAGGTATCTAGGGGATTCTGGTAGAAGAAATACTGGTAAAGATAATAGGATTACTGCATACGAACTTATGATTGCATAGTATCTCCAACCATATGCTCTAAAATATAATACCGCTAATGCTACCATTAAAAGCCATCCATAAGACCAAGAACTCTCTAAGAAAGCTATTCTTGATCCACGGTCTTTTGGTAGCGAGAATTCAGCTACTAGAGTAGAAACTATAGGTAGTATACCTCCTGCTCCAATACCCGCTATTAATCTAAATAATATGAATGACGATGGATCATGGGCTAGCGATACAAACATATTGCCTATAATCTGTACTGCTACATACAATATTAATGAGGTCTTTCTACCGATACGATCGCCTAATAAACCACTTGTAGACGCTCCTATTAACATACCTATAAGAGTCGATGAAGCTAATAAACCTGATATATATACTGGTAACTCAGATACTTCAGCCTGGAACCCCTTTAATACAAAGCTTGAAAGACCAACACTTAATGCTACAGCAGCCCATATAGGCATTGATAATAGTAGGACTCTATCTATCCTCATTATTTATGCCCACAAAACTTTTATAGATGGGGAAATAATATACTTTAGCTCCTTATTAATTATATCAATATTATAATTAATAGACCATGATCTAATTTAAGCTGCTACCAATAGAGTAATTAATCTTTGATTTAGATAATCAGATTAGAAGGTGTATAAGGTATGGAGAAAATTACAGTTATTGATCTCGTTAAGAAAAAGGGACGTGAAAAAATAGTTATGGTAACATCCTATGACTATGCTTTTGCAAGACTTGTTGATAAAGCTGGTGTTGATGCAATACTTGTTGGTGATAGTGTTGGAATGGTGATGCATGGCTTAAAATCAACATTGCCAGTGTCCATGGATGATATGATACATCATGTTAAGGCAGTAGCTGCTGCAAAGCCCAGGGCACTTGTTATTGGAGATATGCCTTTTCTTAGCTATGAGGCAAGTATTGAGGATGCTATTAGAAATGCTGGCTTGCTTGTTAAGGCTGGAGCTGAGGCCGTAAAGCTTGAGGGAGGAGTTGAAATGGTTGATAGAGTTAAGGCCATTGTCGATGCAGGTATACCTGTTATGGGGCATATAGGTTTAACTCCTCAAAGATATCTTAGATTTGGTGGATATAGGAGGAGAGGTAGAAGAATTGAGGAAGCTGAGAAAATTATTGAGGATGCAAAAGCTCTTGAGGAGGCAGGTGTATTTGCAATAGTCATAGAATTTACAGCTGCTGAAGTAGCTAAAGCTATTACTGAGGAAGTTAGTGTACCAACAATATGTATTGGCAGCGGCCCGTACTGCGATGGCCAAGTACTTGTTCTCCACGATATACTTGGACTATATGATGAAATACCCCCATTTGCTAAGAAGTATGTGGATTTATCGAAAATAGTTATTGAAGCTATTAGCCGCTATGCATACGAGGTTAGAAATGGATTATTTCCATCTAAAGAACACTACTTTACTATGAAGGAAAAGGATAGAGAGATGTTTCTAAAGAAGTTATGGAAACTTGTTAAAACATAGATAAATATATAATTGAAAAAGAAGTGCTATTATACGTTGTTAAACATCATCCCACTAAGGCTCTCTGTATATATGCGTATAGTTCCTTTAAATAGTTATTAATGCTTTCCACCTTCTTCTCAAGTATCTCCACTCTCGTTTCAAGTTTAATTAATCTCTCCCTTATCTCTATTATTTCGCTTGTAGACAATACTCCCACCTAATCAAAACCACGATTTCACATTGTACTTATATAGAATACTATTAAAGCTTTGCTAAGATCAATCGTTGTATAATCGTTAATTATAAATTTCAGAAAATACAAACATTTTCATCATTTGAAATAAAACTAAAACACTTATGTATGAAATGATTAGAAGATAAAATAAATAACTAATCACTCAATAGGTGAATATATTGGGTGAAAAACCAACCGCTGCATTTGTATTAGCATTAATAGCTTGTATTATCTATGCTATAGCAGCAGCCGTTATAGGAGGGAGACTCATAGGAGCAGGAGCTGCCGTCATGCCTGGAATGGCTGGTTTAAGCGGTATAGCAATGATTTTAGGATTCTGGTGCTCATAGTTAGCATCTTAATAATTATTGGAGCTATATGGATTAATAGCGGCGACCCTGGTAAGGTCCGCAATGGCGGTATAATGGTTCTAATATCCTCCATATTAAGTCTGCCGAACCTTCTAGTATTCATTCTAGGTTTAATTGGAGGAATTCTAGCTCTAACATGGAAGCCGTCTAAAAAGAAAGTTACTGAAGCTGCATTGCCAGCTCCTCCTCCACCGCCAGGATAAAATGATTTATCTATTGAAAACTATCTCACATAATATTATTTTTCAAGGTCTAATGAACTAAAATTATAAATTCGGCCGTAATCCTTGGAATCCAGTAGTCATGCACCAAGACATTGAAGATGAAATCTAAACTACTTAGAAATATAATTAATTATATTCTTTATCAGGATCTATGGAAATAGTGTGGAACAAATAGGTTAATAATCCCGTGTTTTTGGAATGCTAATTGTTAAGCCTTGATCCGCTATCTTCTTCAATCTATCAAGAATATATCTTACTACTTCAGATAGGTTCTCATTGTTATTGAATGAATTAACTATTTTCCTTAATGATTCCTTATCCATGGACTGCATGGACTTAGAGTATTTAATGAGTAATGGCATTGCCCTAACAACATTGTCTACAATAGTTATATTTGCTGTTCTTGAAGTCCTAGAGAATGGATTAAGGTCTATTGCAATAACAAATTTCCCTATTTTCCTCAAAGCCTCTGTACGATCTCCATCTTCTAATGGTACGAGAACAACATCTGCTTTCAAAATCCCTCTTGGACTAACTCTCCTCCTTTCACTAAATAGCTCCGGTATAGTTGCTGAAGCATCTTCACCTACTCCTAATACTTCACTGGCTCCATGTTTGTAGAGCCATTTAGCAATAGCTTCTTCTCTTTCCCTTGTTCTATAGAATAAATTGACTTCTATCTTTGCATTTACAGTCTTTGCTAATTCTATTATTTCTCTAGGTACTAATGCAGCTACATTCCCATTAACTGATATAACTGGGTATTTAGCAGTTAGTAATGCGGCTGCAGCAGCCTTTAATGCTTCATGAGCTGGCTCGATTGTTTTTTCACCCAATATATAGTCAAAGGCTTCGCCCCTACCATGGGCTATTAAGCCCGCAAGAGCTACGAGCCCATTTTTATAACCATCAATAAGTTTCTCCCTGATCAATAGGCTTTCTCTCCTTGGATGAGTCAGAGGTATATGCATCTATATAGCACCTAATTGAAGTTATATCTAATCCTATATTATTGATTTATCAATGGATCCATTTTAATATACTCTTAAATTACATTGCCTCACGTATTATTTATAGCTAAATATGTTTTGAGGAGAGGAGTTTTGTGTATAAGGCTTGGTTATGGGAAACCAGTAATAGATCCTGGAGAAATTATTCGTGAGAATAGCAAGAAGGGTATACCGCGAAACTCTATTATAGTATTTAGTAGGTTTACAGCTAGGACTATAAAGAAGTATTTAGAAAGAATTGAGGATACAAAGTTAAATATACCATCTCTTGAATCCTATATAGGCTTCTATAAAGGTAATAGATTAGCTGTTGTCAGGGTATGTTTTGGTGCACCAGCTACCATAATGGCTCTAGAGTCAATGATAGCTCATGGTTTAAAGCGGGCTATTGTAATAGGTTATGCGGGAGCAATA
>CAZITZ010000094.1:0-1426 GCA_964542295.1 uncultured Desulfurococcaceae archaeon | reverse complement strand
AATGATAGCTCATGGTTTAAAGCGGGCTATTGTAATAGGTTATGCGGGAGCAATAAATCCGAAGCTTAGAATGACAGATATACTATTGCCGACATGGGGAATTAGGGAGGAGGGTACTAGCTATCATTATTATCCTCCAGAGCATGTTCCAAGATCAAGCCGTGCTATTACAGATAGGCTATACGAGAATATTAAGAAGATTAAGGGTAGGAGGAAATTCCGGGTTTTGAAGGGAGGTATATGGTCTATTGATGCGATATTTCGTGAAACTAGAGATAAGGTTATTGAATATAGTAGACGCGGCATACTTGGAGTTGACATGGAATCTACGGCTCTCATGTGTGTAGCTGAGTATCGAAATATAGAGTTAGCTATAATGTTAACCATTACTGACGAACTATATAGGGATAAGTGGGTTTCAATATATGATGATAAGAAGCTATTGAGAAAGGCCATGAAGAATGAAAGATTACTAATAAAAGCAGTATTAGAAACCATTACAGCTTAGAGCTTCTTAGCTATATAGCCTTGGACTCTTCGATTATATTTAACTATAAAACCAGCTCTTCTAAGTCTTTCACCTATTCCCTTAACAATTCTAGGTCCGCCATGTCTACCTGGTTCACCTGTATAATGAAATAGTATACCATTGGGCTTTAATACTCTATAGAACTCTTTATAGAGTTCAAGACTATATAGATCACCTGTTCTAGGCGTAAATCTGGGTGGGTCATGAATTATTCTATGAAAAGCATGATCACTTAGTTCATCGATCACTTTAGTAATGTCTCCATGAACTATTCTTATCCTTTGATCCTCTAATCGCCTACTCCATGGATTATGCCTTGTTATCTCAATAACGTTAGGATCTATTTCAACAGTTAATACATGTGCTCCTCTCAAAATACTATGAATAGCAGTATAGCCAAGTCCCATACAAGTATCTAATACATAATGTCCCCTACGAACCTTAGCTACATGAACCTTCAAATAACTATCCATCCATGGAGTTATACCAACAATCCTATGCATATGTATACCATTAATCTCAAGTGTAGGTGCAGTATCTTTAGAAACTGGCTTAAGCTTATAGACACCGCCATCGCTAATCAATATAGCTCTCAAACCATAATGTGTAATCTCATAAACCTTGTCCTCTTCAATTAAGTTTAATTCATCAATACAAATCCTATAATCTTCGCGTATAATAACACAATTATCTTCAATTATAGCTTTTTCACTTGATATCCCTAGATCAAATGTTGTCCTTATACTAGTTAATCCATTAACTATTGAATCTATAAGCTCCTTAGCAACCCAGATAGTTAGCCTTGGCAAATCTATATAGTTATAGTTGATATACTTAATCATAATGATTCAAACCTTATTATCTAGGATTCCATGCATATACAATACTTTTTAATTC
>CAZITZ010000093.1:0-5715 GCA_964542295.1 uncultured Desulfurococcaceae archaeon | reverse complement strand
CACTTATTAGCATACCTATTGCTCCATTCTTCCAATAATATCTAGCTAAATCATACAATTCCTTCGGAGATAAAACATGATCCATTGACCTAAGATAATATCCCATACAGTAACTACAATTAAGCCAGCATCTAGAGCCAGTAATACTTATACTTGGAAACTTCCTACCCGGTATAAAAACTAAAGGTTTATCCATAAATCAATGATCACCTTTAATCTTTAATAATTCACTTCTTAGATCAACAATATGTCTTTTCACATGATCCCTAGAATAATAGTTATAGAAGGGTCCTTTAGGGCTTTCATTATAATATGGTCTATTACAATGTGGGCAACCCGATGTTATGAAGATATCTAGATATTTATCAATGTTATCAACTATACCGTCTATAATGTCTTTCCTAACATAGATTCTATCATTATCAACATAGACTACTTCAGATGGACTATATCCCTTATAAAGGTAATAGGTAAGGATTTGTATAGCCCTATAGTAACCTATATCAGGTCGTTCTAGTGGTAGTTTTAGGCCTTTAACTGGAGTATATGCGAATAAAGCAATACCTGCACCCATATTAATTAATTTATGAATTAGATTGATTGTTTCCAGAGGATCCTCTCCTAAGCCAATAATTAAGTGTACATAGACATGTCGTTTTCCAAAAACCCTTATGGAACTCCGTATAAAATCCATGTAGGCTTTCCAAGAATATGGCTTACCTAGTTCCTTGAATAACTTAGGTGTAACAGTATCTAATCCGGTACCTAGATAGTCTACACCGAGATCATTTAATATATAGAGATATTTTGTAGATACTGGTGTTGTAGCTATACTTACTGGTATATCAACTCCTCTATCACGGATATACTTTACCATGTCAATTATCTCTTGAATGAATCCTTTCTTCATAATTGTCTGTATACATATTCTTTTAACTTGCCTACTCCTCTGTATTCCCTCAATAAGTTTATCCAGGGAAATCTTGTGCCATGTAACTCTAGCTAGAAACTTCTTATCAACAATATTGATCCTGCTTTGAGGACAGAATTTACAGTTGGCTAGACAGCCATTCTCACTATATTGTAGTATATATAGTGTCTCCATAGGGAAAGACATTTTTAGATCGATAAAGCCAAGCTTTGCAAGAGTTGCAAGTGATGCCCTTACAATATATTTACCTACATCCATAGTTTTTCGAGCTCCACCTATATTAAGATACTAAGATATATTGATTAGCAAGAGTAATTATTAACTATCTCCAAGAATTATATAGATACCTGAATGTTCTAAGTATCTCTAGTATTTTAAGGGATCTTTGAAATGAAGTGGAGACTAATAATAGATGAAGGAGATGTCTACTGGGATATGGCTGTTGATGAAGCAATGCTTCTTTTACACGAGGAGGGCTTAACACCAAATACCCTAAGAATATACGTTATAAAGCCTAGCGGTGTTACATTCGGCTATTTCCAGAGAATACATGACGCTATTAACATAGACTATCTAGACTCTATGAAGATAGACTATACACGTAGATTAACTGGTGGTGGAGCTGTATATCATGACATGAATGGAGAGATCACGTACTCGGTTGTCGCAGATATAGATGATATCTCATGGGATATTCTTGAAAGCTACCGAATTATCTGCCAAGGAATAGTATATGCCATTGAAGAATTTGGTCTAAAGGCTCAATATAAGCCCATAAATGATGTATTAGTAAATGGTAAGAAGATCTCAGGTAGTGCTCAGGCTAGGAAGAAAAGAAGTCTACTACAACATGGTACTCTCATGTACAACACAGACCTAGATATTCTCGCTAAAACGATCAGGGTACCAAAGGAAAAAATGTTAGCACACGGGATCAAAAGTATAAGGGAAAGAGTAACTACACTTGCCCTAGAACTAGGGTATAATCCAGGATATAGACGTGTTATAAATGCATTGATTAATGGATTCAAAAAAGCATTAGATATAGAACTTGAACGGCAAAAACTAACTCCAATGGAAATAAGATATGCCAAGAGACTAGTGGGTAAATATAGATCGAGAGAATGGATCTACAAGAGGTAGCTTAGGAATGGTGAAAAAATCGGGTTTAAGAAGAATCAAAGGAGGAAAGACGCTGAAGATTGATTTAGAGCTGGAATCAGATATAATAAAGGACATAATCATAAGCGGAGACTTCTTTGCATATCCTGCAGAAGCAATAGAGGAACTTGAAAATACATTGAAGGGAACAAGTATACATGATTTGAGAAATATTATTATTGAGTTTAGAAAAAGGGTTACACTAGTTGGTATATCATTTAAAGATATAATAGAGTTACTTGATGATTTAATAAATAGTTAATATCTTCTATTTATTGTTATGGATTAATAATTAGTGAAACATTCAAAGCCTTACGATGTAATAATCCATTATATTCATCCATAGTTACTACTAAGATAATAAAATCTATTGAGAAAGCCTGATTAAATGAGCCAGGAACATTGAATCTAAATTGACAATTTATACTGTCAATTAATGAATTATTATGGCGGCTAAAGTATATTTTAGATAGAATGAAGAAATTTGGAAAATAATCTATAGTTGAACGAAGTTTATCAATACTTGGCCCACGTATATAATCAAAAATAAATTCACGATAAATTACAGGAATATCTGCATAGTTAACACATAGAATTACATGATCAGGTTTGTGTTTAATCTCTATAATATCTCCATTAACTAAGTGCATTATTTTATAACCAAGTAATTCAAATTGAACTATAAAGATAGGATATTCTCCACTACTTCCATGTATGAATCCAGCTATCCCTATAGAGAAATTGGTTAATTTAATATAATAATCTATAGAACTAAAATATTCGGAATAAATAATACCGTTGAAACTATTCTCCGTAGTATAAAGTACTTGTGGTCTGTATAAAGATCTACTATCTGGTAAGTATATATAATGCTTTAATGTACCCATAGGTATCTCTATTTCTTTTATAAAGGCTAGATCTATTATAAAAGTTGCATAATCAAAATAAACCCTAAATGTATTCTTTGTCGTTAAAATATAGACTCCAACAGATAATGATAGAAGATTATCATGATCTATTTTTGCCGATATTTCTAGCTTATGCCATTTCATGCAATTAGATCTATTTATTATAATATGTGCTCCAGTTATTGTTACATTACCTAGAGTATATTTAGGATAGTGATTAGATTCATTTCTATATCTTATTTCATTATATGAAACTGTTTCAAACTCTTTATTTGACTTTAGATATGTATACCGTATATATGGCCAAGCAATTATTTCTCCATTAGATGAACCACCTAGGTCTCCATTAATGTATATTAAGAAGGAGACAGTGTCGTATGTTTCGCCAATATATACTAAAACTTCTGAACCTATTCTAGACTCTATCCTAGCATGATAATAGCCATATCTATCAGTGATCTTGGAAGGTATTACTTCTAAAACATAAGATGATGTTCCAAAATTACTATCCACAGGATCTAGCGGTGCATCGCTTTTATTCCATAATATAAATCTGCCGTATCCTTCAACGATCAACCAATCCATAGGATCAACTTGAGATGGAGTTTTAAGACCCGGTCTATTGCCTATGAAGGAAATAGTATTTACAAAGAAACCGTATTTACCATTATGATGAGATGATTTATATACCGAAATTAAGAAATTCCGTGATATAGGGATCGTTAGATTTATACTTTCATACCTGTATTTAATGCCATCATTTATATTATATATTAATAGCTCATTTATAGTAAATAGTGTAAATAAACCTGATATAAGTAATAGTATCAAAATAGAATAAATAATAAACTTAGCCAATATTTTGTTCACCTAATGCTTATTCAATCTATCGATATATTATTATTGGAAAATACATATATAAGAATTAGGGAGATTCTCTCATCCAATCAATAAACTAATAATCTTAACAAGGATGCATTAACTATTTTCTCATGGATTGCTTATTTTTGATTAATATCTAATTACAAGTAATAATATAATATCTAGTATTGGATTATATTATAATTTGAGTACTAGCAAATATATAGTTATATTAATCATTACATCAATTTTCCTTATTTGGCTATACATGTTGAGTACGAAGATGCCTATCCTTAATGACAATATTACTACTTTTGATACATTGTTTTCACGTCTACAGTACTCCGGGCAGTTTAGTGAACTATCCACGACAGTTAGAAATGATGAGATAATCAAGTACTAATAGAGTTACTAGACATAATAATCTACTTCTTAATAACATATCAATACACTAAAATATATTTATACCGATGTAATATATCGGAAAATAATCAAAATTATTTTGGTGAAATTTATGAATAAATATATAGCCATTGTACTTTCACTAGTAATCATAAGTTCACTTTTAATATCTTTACTTTTACGTGGCTATTATGTACAGCATTATATTTATTTTAATACTTCTCAGTCATCACAGTGCTGTGTTAATGGATCAGCGTTGAATGGGATATATAAGATTACTATGGAAAATATTAGTTACCTTGATTGTATTCTTGACTATTATATTGAATTATTTAATAGTTCTAGTAAGCAGTATTACTTTGTTGATTTAGACCTATTCTATGGATATGTTATAAATGGTTCTGATAAGCATTTTACCTATACATCCCTTTATACCGAGGCATGGTATACTGGGAAAGGAAGGTTCACAAAGTGGTTCTATAGGCCTTCGGCTTATGTGCGTCAGATTAAGGAAACTATACACTATTTATTTGAGTCACCCGATCTCAAGTATAGACCAAGAGGTAAAACAGGTATATTGCATCAATGGCTTATGAGATTTTATTATCATATAAGGAATAAGACGTTTGTGAACATATACTATGACTTTAAGAGAAAAGTTTTAATAGGATTTATTAATGGATGGTATATTGCCCCTGATCTTGACCCGATGGAATTTATGTGGTTTCAGCGGTCAGGACCTATGTTCACTATGTTTTATATGGATAATCATACTGTTTTTAAACTTGATTTCCTAAATGCTACTAATCCAAAGAGGGTACTAGAGAAGGTATGTTACATGCCTGTTCCGCTAAAATATTATGATGAGGCATATGGAGTGGTAAGTCCTATAATTAAGAGGGAGTATAGTAATAGACTAGCGTTTTCAACTACTTTATGCGGAATAGATGTGTATCATAAGGTATATAGATTCAAGGAAGGCCAATTCATCTGTGGTGTATCGCGTGGAGGCTGTGAGGCATATGTTGTTACTATGTCTTTGAGCTATTATACTGACTCTTCTACTGATTTTTCAATGCTTCTTGATAAATTAATGCCCCTTATAGGTGATGGTAAACACTCATACTTTGTAAATATGTCTTATGAATTATACCAGAGATATCTCTCGGAGACTCATAATATAATATTACCCTCTAATATAAGGTATAGAGAGATTAATGTAGATAACAGATCCTATAGGTTTCCTGTTGGAGCAATATGGGTTGAGGCTTTAAGGAAGAGTAAATATATTGATGTCGACATTAACGTTGTTAAGAACATTACGTCTGTTATGTACGATGTCGTTTATGATTATTGGTTGGCTGTGAAGGGGTTTTTATCGAGTAAAGGTATTGTATTGGGAGAGCCCTATTTGTTTGCAGAATATGTTATCCATGTATGGGATTCTCGTTA
>CAZITZ010000092.1:0-5789 GCA_964542295.1 uncultured Desulfurococcaceae archaeon | reverse complement strand
GCCAAGGTTCAAGGTTTGGATGGCTGGTAAGGATTATTGGTATGTAGCTCAGTCACTTAAGGAGAAGAGACTGCCTTCAAACCTATGTGAGGCTCTATCATCAATGTATATGCAGGCTGCAGTACATGGATACATGGATAAAGACTATCCACTTATAGCAAGATACTACATAGAGTTAACTAAGAGACAAATGAAATAAGTTTCAAAATTGAGACTTAGTAATAAGTTCCATAATCTTATTTTTATTTATCGTCTCCTGCCTACCAGTTAACAGATTTTTAATTGTAACCTTATTTTCAGAGATCTCTTTACTACCTATAATAACTGCATGTGTATAACCTTTCTTTGACGCGTATGATAGTAGTTTTGAAGGTCTACCTGTATGTAATGATGCAATTACCCCAAGACTATGGAGTATTTTAATAACATTATAACTATATCTATATCCTTCAAGATCGCCTTTCATGAGTACCACTATGACTCTGCGATCGCTTTCTTTAGAACTAATTATGTTCTCTTCATTGATTACAAGCATTATCCTATCAAGACCAAGAGCTGCACCAGTCATATATTCTGGCGAACCACCATAGACAACCGTTAGATTATCGTATCGTCCTCCACCACCAATACTTATATCGAGTCCTCGAGCCTTAACCTCATAGATTAATCCAGTATAGTATGCTAATCCCCGAACAAGCTTTGGCTCATACTTTATCTTTAAACCTAGTTCTTTAGAATATTCAATAAATCTTATAGTATCGTTCACATGATCTAAAGCAATGTTGTACTTAGCACCTAGTACGTCCTTATATTCATTAATATAGTTTACTAGATCGTCAAGACTTATACTTGCTATGCTAGTTATTATACTAGCAGCTTTAGAACCATATTTTTTACTAAGGAATTCCTTTGCCCTATCAATTAGGTCCTTATCTATAAGATGTAATACGTGATCTTGATCTTCTTGAGGGATTTTAAGTGATTCCATAAAAGTCCTATAAACACCTACATTACCAACAACAAACCAGTGATCAACATTTATTTCTCCTAAATACTCATTTATAGTTAGTACAATACGAAGATCACTATTCAGCTTATTCCTCTCACCAATAACTTCGAGACCAAGCTGCCAAAACTCACGATAACGCCCGCGTTGAGGCTCTTCGTAGCGGAAACATTGTGATACATAGTATAACAGTATAGGTTTAGGCTCACCAACAAGATTACGGAGATAAGCACGGACAATACTAGCAGTGACTTCAGGTCTCAAAGCTATGAGGCGGCCAGCCTTATCCTTAAAAACATACATAGACCTGACAATTTCTTCACCGGATTTGCGAGAGAATAATTCAAAGAACTCTATAGTAGGTGTAATGATCGGTTTAAACCCGTTGAGCCGGGCAATTCTCTTAAAACTATTAATTAAGTATTCAAAAACTTCAGCGTCCGATCCAATTAGATCTCTTGTACCCCGCGGAGTTTGAACAAACTTTGCCAAAGACTAATCCCTCCTAAGATCAATAACATTTAATTCGTAATATGTAAGATCACCTTGTAAAGACACTATAGCAGCTATGAATATAAGTCCATTCCTCTGAGCTTGTCTCACAAGATCAAGTAACTGGGATGCACTTATCAATTGCTTCTCCTCAAGAACAACGAGTAATCTCAAAGTATTATCCTTATGCTTAACAAGAAACTTCCCATCCTCAAGGACACGGACCCTCCTACCTCTGTCGCGTAGATCATTATACACTAGTAGTCTCGGCCAAAACATTCTCTGAAAGCAACTATAATAGTCATCCATGAGTTTGGATAAGTCATCATAGACCTTATCATTTATACTTACACAAACTTGATTCTTTAATAATAGATAGGCAAGTTCTTCGATAGATAATATTAACTTATCGCCATCCTTACGGCCAAACCAACGTCTATCAAGAGCATTAGTTAAAACACGATCACTACATATACCAACACATTTACTGGGATCGAATTCTATGATCTTACTGCAATTCTGTATCACTATGATACACCCTACTAAGCTAGTTATCATGCTAATAATATTATAAGGATTAATATAAGATATGTTAAAATCTAGGACAAGATCCATAAATCCTTATTTCCTACTTGAAACTTATTGTTTTCCAAGAGGAGGTGGTTTGTTTGAGTTATAAATATCCTCTAAAGGTTAGGGCTATTTGGTGGCGTAATGAGAAGGTTTGCTGGATTGATACTCGTCTCCTACCATTTGAGGAGAGAATATACTGTACAGACGATCCTTGGAGACTAGCTATTGCTATAAAGGATATGGAAATACGAGGTGCACCTGCTATTGGTGTTGCTGCAGCACTTGGCATAGCTGCTTATGCGCTTACATTAATAAATGAAGACTATAATTCATTTAGAAGGAAAATCCTTGAAGCAATAGATGCTTTATGGAAGACTAGGCCTACCGCTCATAATCTTTTCTGGGCTCTTGAGAGGATGAAGGAAGTCCTTGATCGAACAGATGATGTACTCGAAGCTAGGCAATTACTTAGGAGTGAGGCCCTTTCTATTATGGACGAGGACCTAAGGGCTAATATTGCTATTGGTGAACATGGTCTAGAGATCGTTAATGATGGAGATACTATAATGACACACTGTAATGCTGGTGCATTAGCTACTGCAGGCTATGGTACTGTAGGTGCTGTAATAAGAATTGCATGGTATAGTGGTAAAAAGATCAAGGTAATAACTACTGAGACAAGGCCTGTGCTACAGGGTGCTAGATTGAATACATGGGAGTATACTAGAGAGGGTATCTCAGTAACGCTCATAACAGATAATATGGCTGGTTATGTTATAAGGAAGGGATTAGTTAATAAGATAGTTGTTGGAGCTGATAGAATCACTAGGGAAGGCTATGTAATTAATAAAATAGGCACTTATATGATAGCATTAGCTGCTAAGAGAAACAATATACCATTCTATGTAGCAGCACCAACAAGTACTATAGACTTGGAGTCAAGTATTAATGATGTGATCATTGAAGAAAGAGACCCGAATGAAGTTAGAAAAGTTATGGGTAAATACTTAATCACATTACCCGATATACCAGCTCTTAACTATGCATTTGATATAACAGATCCTGATCTCGTTACCGGGATCATTACAGAAAAAGGAATAATCTATCCTCCGTACGAGGAAAACCTAAAGAAGATCTTATAAAAAGGAGCAACGTCTCATCATACTTCTAAGTTCCCATAATACTAATCTAAATTAAATAGTAATGGGCCCGCGGGGATTTGAACCCCGGGTCACGGGGAGTTTCGCCCAGTCCAGCGGCATGGGTCCCGAGTCGGGCACCCTTTGAGGGTGTACCCCGCATCCTAGTCCAGGCTAGACGACGGGCCCTTCCTCATATTCTATGGTAGTCCGTGTTTCCGGTTATATGTCTTTATAGTTGTTTCTATAGATAATTTATCTGATATCCTTAGTTTTGGCGGTGATGTTTAGTGAATATTGAAGCCATTAAGGAGAAAGTTGGTGTTAAAGCTTTTAATGATTTGATACCCTTAATTGAAGAATCACATATTATTGGTCTAGGTACTGGTTCAACTGTCAAATACTTTATTCATGAACTTCTTAGAAATAGACTTTATAGAGAAAAAATATTTGTAGTATCATCTATTGATACACTATTATTTGTGAAAAAATATTCCAAAGACTTATGCTTAGCTAATATATCTAGTGTTGAGACAGTAGATATATATGTTGATGGAGCAGACGAAGTATCAAGTAATCTTGACTTGATTAAGGGTAGGGGTGCAGCATTTCTAAGAGAAAAAATGATTGCACTAAGAGCAGAATATAGAGTTTACCTAGTTGATTATAGCAAGTATAACGGGAAAAATTATCTCTATAAAAAACCCGTGCCCGTAGAGGTAACTATACATGCATTGCCATGGATTTTAGAGAAACTAAGTCTTAATGATCAATTCAAACCTATTATTAGAATGGGTAAGGCGAAAGACGGCCCTATAATAAGTGATAATGGTAATATAATAATAGATCTATATCCTTTAAAGCCTATTGAGAGACCTGATGAAATTGATAAAAAACTTAGATTAATTAATGGAGTTATAGAAACAGGTATATTCCCAAGAGATCTTGTCGATAAGGTATATATCGGCTATGAAGATAAGATAACGGTGTTAACGGGTACACGATAATGGATTATCGAGTAGTTAAGGAATATATAAACGAGCTTAGTGTAGAACAATTAGAGTCTATGAAGAGAATTGTGTCTCCAGTAATATTGAGAAAGTTTATAAAAATAGTTATAAAAGAAGAGAAGAGCAAGTATGAAGCACCTATATGGCTCTATATAGGTACTAGAAGTGATCACATAATAGTTCCTAGATTATATTGTTCATGTAAACACTTCGTCATAAGAGTTATGAGTGAGAAGCAAAGCCTTGGATGCATACATATTATTGGACAAAAACTTGCAGAAGAGAAGAGATTATATAGGGTTATTGAGATGACTCATAAAGAGTATCTTGAGGCTATTTACGAAATAATAAGATATGGTAGGTCGCGCGTTATACGTAAAATATTATACTCCAGTAAAGCTAGAAAGTAATCGTAGTAAATCGATATAGGTGATCTATATGGGTAGGAGAAGAAAGAAGTATAAGAAAGTCATTAGGAAAGTACGTAGGATACCTAGTGTATTTCAGTGTCCAAACTGTGGATCTAGGAGTCTAACTATAGAGTTTAATAAAGGATTCGATGAAGAGGGCCGGAAAATAGCAGTTATTAGATGCGGTACTTGTGGATTAAGAGCAGAAATGCATGTGCCAGAAATATATGAAACTGTTGATGTATATGGGAAGTTCATAGATAGATTTACAGAAGGTACTATCGAGATCACGTTTGTTAAGAAGGCGGAGGAGGAAGTTCCAGAGTTTACCGGGGAGATATAGTGAGTATCCATAAATATATAGTTAACAAGATATCTTCTGGTAAAAAACTACATTTTACATTAATAGATCCTGATAAGCCTCTAGAGGATATTGATAAAATATCATCTGAGATGGTTAAAGCAGGTACAGATGCATTCCTAATAGGTGGGAGCCTAGGTGTTACCCCAGAGGAAGCCTCAAAGACAGCTAAAGCTTTGAAAAAACATGGATTACCAGTAATCGTTTTTCCTGGGAACATTAATTGTCTAACACCAGAGGCCGATGCAATACTCTTCATGATCCTCCTTAACAGCCTAGAACCATATTATCTAATGGGTGCTCAATTAGCTGGTGCACCACTAGTAAGAAAATATGGCTTAGAATCTCTTCCAACAGGCTACCTAGTAGTTTATGGTTCCACGGCAGTAGCTCATGTTGGGCGAATAGTTCCTATACCAGAAAGTAAGCCCGAGATTGTTGGAGCTTATGCACTTGCTGCTGAAATGCTTGGATTAAAATACTTGTATATAGAAGGTGGTAGTGGTGCACCAAAACCAGTGTCTCCAGACTTTATAGCAGCTGCTAGGAAAGCATCTAAGAAATTAATAATTATTGCTGGCGGCGGTGTTAGAGAACCAGATATAGCTAGGAAAATAGCTATGGCTGGTGCGGATGTACTTGTTACAGGAACTATTGTTGAAAGAGATCCGGGTAAAGCTAAGGAGATTATTATGTCATTCAAGTCTGTACATACTTCTTCCTGAAAGCATTGTCTAGATCTACTCCAACTAGATTAGCTATACTTAATAGCCAAGCAAATACATCAGCAATCTCCTC
>CAZITZ010000091.1:0-5793 GCA_964542295.1 uncultured Desulfurococcaceae archaeon | reverse complement strand
GTTATAAAGTATAATAATCTAAAAGTCTATCCGGATGAAGCTTTAGAGGCTATTAGAATAATAAATAGAGTCGGTTCTAAAAGAGGATGGAATGGATTACCGGAACTACTTCCTGGGATAAATCTACTATATGGCTTGCCGGGCGAGTCAAGGGATACATATCGTATAAATCTTGAGTACTTATATAAGATACTTAATGAAGGCTTATTGATTAGAAGAATAAATATTCGTAAAGTTACTGTTCTGGAGAATACGCCATTATGGTTGAGGAAAGATGAAGTCGAATACTTATTAAAAAAGCATCATAGTCTTTACGAAATATATCGTAGAAGAATTATGGATGAGATAGATAGGAAGATGTTAAGGAAAATATTGCCTCAAAATATCATAGTAAAATATCTATATACAGAGAAATATATTGGTAGATTCACTGTAGCAAGACAGCCAGCAAGCTATCCTATTGTCTTCTATATTGAGGGTCATTATCCTCTTAAAAAGACTATAGACTTGCGGGTTATTGGATATAAGGCTAAGAGTGTTTATGGAAAAATAGTCTAAGGATTTAGCAGATAATTATGTATGGGTTATAAAAACTATTTTATTTCCTTAACAGTACTGTATCCGCTCCTAAATGATCTAATATTTGGCTCAATAAGTTCCTTTCTTCTAACACTTGTTCTTATAGATTCTTCTACATGCTTAGGCTCTACAATTCTCGTTAGACCAACTAATGCTCCTAATAAGACCATATTGGATGTTCTCTCATTACCAGTTGCCTGTTTAGCAATTGTTCTTGCAGGCACTTTATAGACTCTATACTCTTCTCTTGAGACCATGGGATCCTTTATTAGATCCGAGTCAACAATTAATATACCTCCTTTCTTTAACCATTTTATTTCGCTCTTAAGCATTTCAAGAGTTGTAGCAACTAAGGCATTAGCCTCAGACACTACTGGATAAGCAATAGGCTCATCAGATACGACGATGTATGCTTTAGACCATCCGCCTCGTTGTGCCGGACTATATGATGTCGTCATGACTGCGTCTTTACCAGCTAATATGGCTGCATAACCAAGTATACGGCCCATGAATATAATGCCATGTCCACCTAGTCCAGCAATTACAAACTCGTATCTAGACATACATTATCCTCCTCCAATCTTCTTTTTCAATTCAAGATATTTTTCTTCAAAACTTGGTTTATCTGTCCTATGTAGGAATTCACCTATAATTATTGGTTTACCAAATTCTATTCTTAGATCCTCGAATTTAACGTCTCGTTTAACAATCGCTCTTGTCCTAAAGTATCTAATTAGCTCTAGCATATCAATATTGTTTCTATAACTAAAGACAGTACATGGATTTAATACCTCAATTACTGAGAAGCCCTTGGTCCTAAATGCTTTCAATATAGAATTTAGGAGCTGTATATCATGGAATACCGTCCATCTTGCAATATATGATGCGCCAGCAGCATATGCTAGGTATGGAATATTGAATGGTTCCTCGATATGGCCGTAGGGTGATGTCATAGTCTTTGATCCACTTGGAGTTGTGGGGCTAGACTGTCCACCCGTCATTCCATAGATATAGTTGTTTACAACAATGACTGTTATGTCGTGGTTCCTACGTGCTGCATGTATGAGGTGATTACCGCCTATACTAGCAATATCTCCATCGCCACTGATCACGGTAACAGTTAGCCAAGGCTTAGCCATCTTAATTCCTACGGCAAAAGGTATTGCACGGCCATGTGTAACATGATAGCTATCGACACGTACATAGCCAGCCATTCTACCGGTACATCCAATACCAGATACAATAACATGTTTCTCGGGAGGAATACCGGATTTAACAATAGCCTTAGTATAGAGTTTCAATATTATACCTAGTCCACATGCAGGACACCATATAGTCGGTAATCTCTCAATACGTATCAATGGCTCAATATCTTTATATGCGGGAGGAAGCTCTCTAATCATATCCATCACCTACAGAACTTCTTAATATATGAAAGAATTCTTTGAGGCTCGGGCAAGTACCCGGGAGCGCCTGGTACATGGATTACTTCAGCATTCCTAACATACTCACGTACTACATGGTATATCTGTCCCATGTTAACCTCGATCACGATAAACTTCTTAATAACACCGCTATTATCTAGCTCCTTAATCCTCCATCCCGGGAATGGCCATGCAGTCAATGGCCTAAATAGCCCTACCTTATAGCCTTCCTCTCTAGCCTTCTTAATAGCATATCTTACAGGCCCAGATACACTACCATAGGCAACAATCAAGTATTCTGCATCATCAATCCAGTGCTCTCCCCACTTAGCAATCTTTCTAGCATTCTCCCTGATCTTACGGACGAGCCTTGTAACAAGTTTCCAGCTAGCTTCTTGAGAAAGATTCGGATAACCTCTATCATCATGCATTAAGCCAGTCATGTGAATTCTATAGCCATCGCCAGCAGCTGCAAATGGGGGTATGAGTTCTCTAGAATCATATGGTAGGTACTCCATGTACTTCTCTGGAGGAATAGCCGGCTTTTTTCTCTCAATAAGCTTTATCTCAGAATGATCAGGCACCTTTATCCTACCATACATTTGGCCAATAATCTTATCAGCAAGAACAATAACGGGGACACGATATTCTTCAGCAGTATTGAACGCCTCAATAGTTATATCAAATAGCTCCTGCGGAGTAGAAGGTAGATACGCTACAACTTCATAGTCTCCATGGCTACCCCATTTAGCTTGCATAATATCTCCTTGTCCCATAAGTGTGGGAATACCTGTTGATGGGCCTGCACGCTGTATATCAACAATAACAACTGGTAGTTCAAGCATAGCTGCTAAACCAATACTTTCCTGCATAAGAGATAATCCAGGGCCACTAGTTGCTGTCATAGACTTTAATCCAGCAGCAGATCCACCTAAAGCCATCATTATAGAGGCTATCTCATCTTCTCCTTGAATAAAGACTCCTCCAACTTCCGGCATTCTACGAGCCATATGATGCATTAGCTCACTTGAAGGAGTTATTGGATAGCCAGCATAGAATCGGCATCCTGCAAGTAATGCTGCTTCTGCACAAGCTATGTTTCCTTCGAGAAAATAAGTACCTGGTTTTAAGAGTTTACTCATTCTTTCTTCACCTCGACATAAACTGCTAAGTCGGGACAATATCGTTCACATAAACGGCATCCAATACATCTATCTTCCATTCCATCCTTAATCCTTGGATAATGATAGCCCTTTTCATTAAACTCTGGAGAAAATTCCAGCATCTTTACTGGACATACATCGATGCATATTCCGCATCCCTTACAGAGTTCTGGATAAAATATGGGTCTATATTTAGACTTAGACTTTAGAACACTCAATGTTAGCACCATTACAAGCCACAATTATTATGTCTATAATATGTGATTACTGCATAAAGATAAAATAATTTTCTATAGGTAAAGCTAATTTCCATAATTCTATAAGAACTATTATAACTGGGTTATTCTTATGCTAAAAATATATCTATGAACAGAGACATGGTCAAATGTGTATTAGTTATAAATGAATCCTACTAATATAAAATCTGGTGATTAATATTTTTGAAATAGATTACAACGATAGGAAAGAGATTGGGAAAACAGGAGAATATGTATCTGCAATAGGCCTAGGCACTTGGTCCATTAGAGACTATAATAGAGCTTTTAAGACGTATTCCTATGCCCTTGAACACGGTATAGATAATATTGATACAGCTGAAATGTATGATAATGGTAGAGCCGAGGAATTTGTCGGGAAACTAATCAAGTATATAGGTAGAGAAAACATTTTCATTACAACAAAAATGCTTCCACATCATCTTATTTCAGAAGACGAAGTACTTAAGGCTGCAAAAACCAGTCTTAAAAGACTTAACGTAAACTATGTAGACCTTTTTCTTATTCATTGGCCAAATCCATCACTACCTATAGAGATCCAGATAAGAAACTTTGAAATAGTTTATCTTAAGGGTTTATCTAGGTATATTGGTGTAAGCAACTTTGATTTAATAGATCTTGGAAAAGCCCTTAGTTATACAAGGAAAGCAGATATCGTCGTTAATCAAGTACATTATAGTGTTCTTGAAAGAAGTATTGAGAAAGACCTATTACCATACTGTATTAGGAATAATATAACTATCCAAGCATATACTCCGTTAGAAAGAGGCCGTGTAAGGCATTTACGTATTATAAAGGAACTAAGTAGAAAATACAACAAGACCCCTATTCAAATAGCCTTGAATTACCTCATATCCCATTCAAGAGTAATTGCTATTCCCAAAGCTGAGAAGATGGAACATTTGATCGAGATAATTGGATCAATGGGTTGGAGGCTAAGCTTAGAAGACCTATTATATATTGAGGACAATGTCTAATTTTCTAAGTTATTTACAGTATTGCTCAATATATTCCTTGGCCGGACTCCATGTGGTCCATCGATTACTGCATGCATCATTAATCATTTTATTTATTAGTATATCCTCTAATTCTTCTACTTCATTTACTGGATAGTTTCTATAAGATACTATTCTTTCTTCGCCTCGATATGAACTATAGACATAGTGTTCAAAGAATGGACTAAGCCTCTTCCTATATGGATATAATACATATACTGGCCTCCCGATCCTTGAGGCTTCAATAACTTCTGCCATAACACCATAAGATGGATACGGGGCGTGGTGATAAACAACTATAGCGTCGGCGTTATGTATATAGTTAAAATCACGTGATACAACTTGTGCTCTTATAAGATCAATTGCTCTCTCAATTTCCTCTATACTCAATACATATTTTTGCCCATAGGCTTCTACAACATATTCTTTCTCTCCACTCTCGAGAATCTCATCATAGCCACTAATGATCTCCCAGTCCCTTATTGTTCCAGGATCGAATGCTACAAAGTATTTAGAGAGTTTATTATAAAATCTCATAACATTGTTAAAGCTTTCCTCGGGTAATCCCGTCATATTATAGCTCATATAAATTCTAGGCTTAACATTCCTTATTAGCTCAGCCATGATCTCTGGAGGATGATTTACTGAAAACTGTATTACTCTTAGATGCTTCCCGGTTCTCTCATAGTATAGCTTCATAATCCTAAGAGCATTATTGATAGCTTCTTGCCTCCAATTAGCTACGAGTTCAAGACCTGGATTTACAATTCTTTTACTCCAAACAGGATCTTTCTTAATCCTTTCCCTAACCTTTACAAGATCATCTAATGTTACTATCACAATATCTGGATCAATATATGTTTCAACAAGATCATAGTCTATACCATAAGTTATTGGAGTAGTTATTAAACCGTGGGGTCTCACGATAAATACATTTGGTGTTGAAATAATATGAACCATGGTATTTCTGTCATTACGTATTTCACTATCTATTAAATTAAGTGCTCTAGCTCTTAGCTCTCGCAATAAAGGCTCTGGCAAGTCAAGAATATTATCCTTAGTTATATTTGGATGGCCTAGTTGCTTCCCCGCGATTCTCATATAATCAAATACTTTGTAGATCCTGGTTATTACTCCAAGATTCTTTAATTTTTCAACAACTTTCTCTAAATATTCATCCCTACCATTAAGTGGAGGTCCTGTTACAAGAACTCGTCTAAAAGGAGGCATGATCGATCACATCGGTAATACCGATTACTATTAAAATAATTAAGCTTAAGGCAAATAAATACTTTATCAAGAGAAGACTAAATATATCTATAGACTATAGGAACTAATTCTAGCCAAGATAAACTTG
>CAZITZ010000090.1:0-5872 GCA_964542295.1 uncultured Desulfurococcaceae archaeon | reverse complement strand
GATCGTGAGTTGAGGAGAAGGCTTAGGGAAGCAGGGATTCCCGAGATCTATTTTAGGGAGGAGAAACAGTTATTAGAAGCACAAGGTGTTTATTAGGATAGTTATTTTAGCCATAAGTATTATATGGCAATAGAGTGTGGTGTATAGAGTATGTACAGGATCTATAGGCTTAGGGATGTTGTTAGGATACCACCAGAGGAATTTGGTAAGTCATTGAGGGAGGCGGCATTAAAGGTTCTTAGGCAAACTTATGAAGGTAGGGTTACTAGGCAATTGGGAATTATAGTCACTGTTCTAGATGTAACTCTTTCTCCTGAAGGAAAGATTATACCGGGTGATGGAGCAACATATCATGAAGCAGAATTTACAGTATTAGCGTTTAATCCATTTATGCAGGAAGTTGTCGAGGGAGAAATAGTTACTGTTACAAGCTATGGATTATTCGTTGACCTAGGTGCTACTGATGGATTTATACATAAGTCTCAAATAGCCGATGAACCTATAGAATATGATCCCACTAGACCCGGTCTTAGATTAGCTGATACAGGTAGACTTATTGAAAGAGGAGATAGTGTTCGAGCTAGAGTCTATAATGTAGCTCTTCTAGCTGCCAAGGGTTTAAGAGTTAGTTTAACCCTTAGACAGCCTTATCTTGGAAAGATTGAGTGGATTAGAAGATTAAAGGAGAGAGTAGCTAAGGTAAAGAAATAGTTCTTAGGTGGTAATTAGAATGCCAGTTAGAATACGGAGAAAGCCGTTTAAGGCTTGTAGGAAATGCAAAGCTCTTGTTGAAAGAGATGTTGATGTATGCCCTATATGTAACTCTAGAGATTTTTCTGAAGACTGGGAAGGTGTTGTAATAATAATAGATCCTGATAGATCCGAAGTTGCAAAGATCCTTGGAATAACTAGATCTGGGAGATACGCTCTTAGGGTAAGATGATTTGGTTACTAGGAAAATCCCTGTCCTAAAACTACCTTATTGGATGAGAAGTGTTCTTTCAATCCCATTAGGTAAATTATTTATTAAATCTAAAGATCTTGTAAGGAAAAGTGATCTATGGTTTAATGTAGATTCTTGTGTTGGAGATATTGTTTGTAGAGAATTTGATTCAAGCGTAAAGATCATAGATGGGAAGACAAGAAGATCTTTTGAAACAGGTTATTTTGAACACTATTTTAAAATAGTTAATCCCAGATCCACGATATCGCTTTCTTCTAAAACAATTCTTTCAATTATTAAAAAGCCAGTCAACATTTTTGTCTATGGTGAAGAAGATCTTCTTGTTATAGCATTGGGTCTTAATAAGTCCTTAAACAATATCGTTTATGGTCAGCCTAGGACGGGCATTGTCGTAGTTGATCTTAATTATTATTCTAGGTTAAAGTTTATTAAGATACTTAAGACATTTAAACCAGATATGAGTGGATAGACCAGTTAAGGCAACGGATTAAACGCATAAAAATGGAGCGTGATTGAATATGGTAAAAACCATTAAGATTGGAGATGAATATGCTGGAGAGATTATTGAAGAGAAGTATAATCCTTTAATTAAGAGAGTTGAGTTAAAGATTAGGATTAGCCATATCGGTAAAGGCACACCTTCTAGAGGCCTTGTCCGTAAGGCTATTGCAGATGCATATAACGTTGAAATTAATAGAGTTTATGTTAGGAAAATAGTTTCTGATTTTGGATGGGGTGTAACGAATATCGAAGCTCATATATATGATTCTCCGGAACGTGCTAAGTTATTTGAGCCTAAGCATATTATTACTAGAAATGAAAGAGCTACAGAACTTTTAGAATTAGAGCTACAGCAGTAGGTGATAAGGTATGGCACATGTACATAAATTATATGAGTATGATTATGAGAAGGGTACAATAAGGCTTAAGAATAAAAGATGTCCTAGATGCGGTAGTGTAATGGCTTATCATAAGAAGCCTGTACCAAGGTGGCATTGTGGTAAATGTGGATATACGGAATTTATTCGCAGCTCAAGGTAAGGAGAAGGCTTTGGATAAAATAATTGTTTTAGGCATAGAATCTACTTCTCACACTTTTGGAGTAGGTATAGCCGCTATTATAGATGGAGAGCCTAAGATACTAGTTAATGAATACTCTAAGTATGTTCCAGAGAAAGGAGGTATTCATCCGAGAGAGGCTAGCCAGCATCATATGGCAAAAGCGCCTATGGTTCTAAGGAATGCATTAAACAAGTCAGGTATTAAATTAAAGGATATTGACGCAGTTGCAGTAGCGTTAGGCCCAGGTTTAGGCCCATGTCTTAGAGTAGGTGCTTCAATCGCTAGATTTATATCATCATATTATGGGAAGCCTCTTGTACCAGTTAATCATGCTGTGGCCCATATAGAGATCGGTAAGCTCGTCAATAAATTAAGTGATCCACTTATAGTTTATGTGTCTGGAGGAAATACACTTGTATCAATACAAAGAAGACGTAGATACCGCGTCCTTGGTGAAACACTCGATATACCTCTTGGTAATCTATTGGATACGTTTGCTCGAGAAGTAGGACTTGCACCACCATATGTTGTTGGTAGTAAGCACCAAGTCGATATATGTGCTGAATGGGGAAAAGAATTCATAGACTTACCATATACTGTTAAGGGGAATGATCTATCTTTTTCAGGTCTTTTAACTGCTGCTCTTAAGAAAGCTCGTCAGGCGAGGAATAGAGTCGAGCTTGGCAATGTATGTCTTTCATTTAGAGAGACAGCATTTAATATGCTTGTTGAAGTTGCTGAAAGAGGTCTTGCATTAACTCGTAAGAAGGAGGTTCTATTAACTGGTGGTGTAGCTGCGAACAAATATCTTAATTCAAAACTTGATAAAATGGCTAAACTACATGGTGCAAGATTCTATACCGTACCCCATGAATATGCTGGTGATAATGGTGCTATGATAGCTTGGACAGGATTACTGCTATATCTCTACGGAGTAACAATAGATCCGCTAAAAGCATTTGTTAAGCAGAGATGGAGGCTTGATGAGGTAGATCTTCCATGGATCCCGGAGAACTAGAGTTTTTAACTCAAGGTGCTGAAGCAAAACTGTATATGACAGTATTTCTTGGACTTAAGTCAATTGCTAAATATAGAATACCCAAACCGTATAGGCATCCCGATTTTGATAAATTATTTAGGTATAGGAGAACGATTATTGAAGCAAGGATTATGTCTCATTTAAGAATTCTTAGCTTAAATGTACCAGCAATATATTATGTGGATCCAGATAATGGATTAATTATTATGGAATACATTGATGGCCGTAGATTAAGTGATTGCTTAGGCGAATTAGAAAGGGACGATGTAATACATTATGCTTTAAGCCTAGGTAGACAGGCAAGTATAATGCATAAAAATACTATCTATCATGGGGATCTAACTATAGCGAATACTATAGTTGCAGGAAAAAAGTTGTATATAATTGATTTTGGACTAGCCGGATATAGCAGGGATCTTGAGGAATATGCTATAGATATACATTTACTTAGTAGGAGTATTGAAGCACTATACCCTGAACTACATGATTTATTTATGGAGTATTTCTGGAAAGGCTATGCAGAAATTGCTGGTAATGAATTTACAGTTAAACTAAAGGATAAAGTCCATGATATAAGATTGAGAGGAAGATATGTTGAAGAAAGACTGAGGAGGAGGATTATGCGTGAAAAATACATGTAATTATACGTTATTCTTTCTAACAGATAATAAGTATAAGGTATTGGAGGTAAGCGAGGTAGCTAGGAAGTACAATATATGCATAGAACAAGAACATGCTAGTAAACTGGAAATACAATCCATGGATCTTGCAGAGATTGCATGGTATGCTGCAGTAAATTATTATCTACATTACAGGAAGCCCGTGCTTGTTGAAGATGCAGGCCTCTTTATCAAATCATTAAATGGTTTCCCTGGTCCATATAGTAGCTATGTATTCAAGACCATAGGTTTTAATGGTATATTGAGGCTTATGGAAGGTGTAGATGATCGTGAAGCTTACTTTGAATCAGTTGCTGTAATAGTTTATGAACCATATATTATAATTGAAAGGGCAAGAGTATATGGTGAAATATCTAGAGAGCCTAGAGGCGAAAAAGGCTTCGGCTTTGATCCAATATTTATACCGCAGGGAGAGAAAAGAACATTTGCTGAAATGAATATTGCTGAAAAGAATGTATATAGTCATAGAGCAAAGGCTGTGTCTAGAGCATTTGAAAAACTTTTAACCCTAGTTAAAGTTTAAAATACCCTATAACATTCTTGTGTTTTTAGGAGTAAGTAACGGGTATAGGGAGAGTGCATTAGTATGAATAAACGTAGGGAAAAAGGTAAATCACACTCAACAAGGCCTGCAAGAGCCGGTCCACCTAGATGGCTTAAGCTAGATATGAGTCCAGAAGATGTCGAATTACTAGTTGTCGAACTTGCTAAGAAAGGCTATACACCATCAATGATAGGCATTATATTACGTGATCAATTCGGTATTCCTCTTGTTAAACAAGTTACTGGCAAGAAACTTACGCAGATACTTGAAGAACATGGAGTAACATTACCTGTTCCCGAGGATCTATTGTTTCTCATGAGAAAAGCTGTTAACCTACGTAGACATCTTGAAGAACATCCGAAGGATCTTCATGCTAAGAAGGGTTTAATTGATCTAGAATCAAAGATTCATAGGCTTTCAAAATATTATAAGAGAATAGGCAAGCTTCCACCAGACTGGAGATATGATCCTGAAAAGGCTAAACTACTTGTCTCAGGTTATATGTAATTTTATGATACAAATATACTCATTAACCCCTCTCTTATCATAGCTACTGCATAGGCAGCTAAGAGTATCGCCATGATTTTACTCAAGATAATACTACCGTATCTACCGAGTAGATTCAATAACTTATCACCGCTTTCAAGCATTATCCATGCGAGAACAATATTTATGAAAAGGCTAAGCAGTGCAATAGTCAGTCCCATTGAATATTTTACGTAAATAACAATGGTTATTGCACCTGGACCAGCAAGCAATGGAGTCGCTAATGGAACAATGGCTATCTCCTCTTCCTTTACCTCTTCTGCAGCACTATGTCCGAGTATACCAAGTACTGCATATATGAAGAGTATGACTCCTCCTGCTATGCGGAAATCATCTATAGTAATTCCGAAATAAGATAGTATTAGATCACCTGTCAATATAAATATCAATAGTATCATGCCAGCAACAACTATACTCAATCTTATTGTCCTTCTCCTACGTAATGGCTCTAAATGCTTTGTAAAGTAATAGAATAATGGAGCATTACCAATAGCATCAAGTACTACAAACAGCATTAGTGTAGCCTGTAGTAATTCATTAAGACCTACCATATTGCTATACACCCTATTCTATGGAGCTTCTTATAATAGTGCAAGTAATCATCCTTTAATAAGGTATCCATAGCTATATTTAATTTAGATTAGAAAGTTTAGGTGCTAATACTTGAGCACTATACTATCTAATTTTGGCAAAGTCTTTGGAGATTTCTTGAGAGAATCTAAGAAATATGGTTTCATAAGAGTTATTCCATTACTTGGAATAGACTCGATTATAGCGTCTTCAATAGCTCTTAAACTATTTGGAGACAATGGATACGATACTGCATTATCTCTTAAACCTTATGAAGAAGTTAATGAGCCAACATTATTCATCGATCTAAAACCAGTTAAATGTAATGCACCATGTCTATCAATAATACATACCTCCGGCGAACAGGGAGTAGGAGATGAAGGAGATAAGAAGGTCATTTATACTGATTCAAGTATATCGGCTACACTAGTAAAGACTATGGAGAATTACTGGATTGTTGAATCTAT
>CAZITZ010000089.1:2114-5902 GCA_964542295.1 uncultured Desulfurococcaceae archaeon | reverse complement strand
ACCAATACCTGGAGACAAGATCTTAACTCTATTACCAACTCTACTCCTAATCTCTCTAATGATCTTTGGCCGTGTAGCAGGAGCAATAATACCCCATGAACTAGCCTTTAATGCAGCCTCTAATAATCTATCTAATACATGATCAATTATTTCACTTGAACCACTATGACTCATACTTACAATAGTAATCAATTTAGCATCAATACTATTCAAATAATCTGATACATGATCAAGGGCCCCATTATACCCTATAAAACCATGAACAATAAAAGCATTAAAGCCGAACTCATGCAAACGCCTTATAACAGAGACCATAATATCTCCTATATCAGCCAATTTCAGATCAGCAATTCTCAGCCATACACTCTCCATCTTCCCTAAAATTTTCTCAAGATCCCTTTTCCTATCAAGATCCAGTATTAATGGTAAGCCAATCTTATAACCACTAACAATATCTAGTGTATCATCTATAATCCCTAAACACCACTTAACAGGATCTACACCAATAGGAGGATCAAGTGCAACAACTATAGGCAACCTACCAGATCTAGCAAAACCCTTTACCATAAAGCCCTACAAACCTATCAAAAAACACACTAATAAACATACCCAACATAAGGCATTTGAACAAGCTAATTAGACAAAATAAAGGCATAAAATAAATCTATAAGATAAAACATGATCTCGAAGCCGTTACAAACGAGTAATAGAAAAACTATATATTTAGGCCTATATATTCCTCCCACTAATCTTTGGAATATAATCACAAAAACAGAGAAATAAATAGATCAAGCCAAGAAGAAATGCAACATAAGCACCTATACCAATAGGATTATCGCTTATCAATAAATTTACTGGAAATCCAGGTTTTGATACTGAAACATAATATATCCACATACTAGAACCAATTACTATAACCAGTCCACCTAATCCAGCTATTATCTTTCTCCTACCAATTAACCCAATAAGAATCAATATAATACCTATAATGAGGATCTTTAAACCATTAACAGCAATTTTCAAGGCTTCATCACCGGAACTCTCCATAAACTCTACAAGCCTAAGCCCACTATATTCATTCTTCACTATAAATAATTCTACAAAACTATAACAACTCCTCTCCTCCCATTCATAAGGCTTAAACGTAGAATGCCTAACAGGTAATAACCAAGGCAAAAACAATGATATCGACAATAGTGGAAACAATAAAATACAAGACAATGTTCTAACATCCATATCTATAGCCATACATATCTACCCAAACATAGTTTCATGTAAGAGGAGATTAGAACTTCCCAATCCTTTCCATATCCCTTAGAGACCTATCCTACATATATTACGTCTTGCTAACTTATAATCTTTATATTATTATTCTAAACAACATATTATTTGAAGAAACTATAAATATTCTTTTAAAGGAAGTAAACAACCTTTATTCTCTTTAGAGATCTACCACTTTATTGTGTTTTATAGTCGTTTTTATGTTTTTCTTCCAATGTGATCTTGTTTTTCATTGGATCATTCTATCATTTGGCTTGGTTATTATCTTTGGCGTTCTATTGATCGAATAGAAGGGATCATGGTTGTTCTGAAGATCATGATGTGATTGGTTGGTGTGGCGTGTTTCCTTGGTGGGTGCGGGATTATATTTGGTCTTTGAATAGTAGTGTTCACGGTAGTTATTGTGAGATTCGTAGTTGGGATATAGGTGTTACTGGTCAGAAGTATCTGTTTAAGCCACGTATATCTGATATTGTTTCTCCATGTCCTTGTAAGAGAGATGTTTGGTTGAGGAGGGTTAGGCATGTAAGGATTGATGGTCCAGTATTGGCTGTGGGCTGGGTTATGCATAGGGTGTTTTATGGTGGGTTTCGGGTGGTACTCGGGTGACATATGTTGTTGTAGCATACGATATAAGTGATGATCGTAGTAGGCTATGGGTTTCAGAGAAGCTTAAGTCACACGGGCTTGTCCGGATACAGCGTAGCTTATTCATTGGTCGTGGAGGCTACTATAGGGCTAAGGAGGTTTATCGTGGTACGAGACGCTATATAGATCCTTCTAGTGATAGTATATTCGTTATTGTAGTACCTGGTGAATTCCTTAGTAGAGCACTGGTCCATGGTAGGCTATGGAGTAATGTATTGATTGAGACAAGGTATCTAGTGATCTAGTATGTAGGCACTACAGTATAGTAAAGGTATATACCTATAGTTCTCGTGAAAGAATATGTATATTGCCCAAGGATATTCTACTACAAGTACCACACGTACATGGAGCCTCCTACAGAGTCTATGAGATACCCATGTTACACCTATCAGACACTATACGGTATTATCCATGGATACGGGCTAGATGGTGATCTCTACCTAGAGTATCCTGTATATAGTAGGTTATTGGGTGTTTCTGGACATGCTGATGCAGTAGCACTACATGGTGATGGAACCTATAGCCTGATCGAGGTTAAACATAGTGTTTCTAGGAGAAGGCTTGAAACAAGCCATAGGCATTTCAAAATACAGCTCATAGCCTACATGATCGCTGTGAAGAGATATTAGATCTTAAAGCTAAATTAGTGTATGTACTGTCTCTTGATAATAGAAGGCTCATAGATGTAAGGATTAGGCCATGGGAGATCATTGAAACAATGGATATAGTCAAGAGTATGTGGAGGACATTGAGAGAAGGAGATATACCTAATAGAATAGGTGATAAATGGAAATGCAAAACCTGTCATTACCGAAAGATATGCTGGTGAACCAATTATTCTCCCGCCATAGAATATCATCTATGCTATGGCTAGTCCTTATTGCTTCCCAAATAATCCTTGTTATCTGCAGGTCCTTCGCCAGGGATCTATGTAATCCTTTATTTTCTTAGCAGGATCTCTGGATGCACTACCAATAGCGATAACTTGATCCGTGCAGAGAATCCTATGTTATAGATTCTACATTCTATAGGATCACCGTTAGGGCTGTCCACGGCGGTCTAGAACTAGATGAGGTATGAATATCCATGTAATTGTATATGGATGAGAATATGTATTGATTCTGGAGAGCCTTCAATAGAAATACCCGGTAGTAGCACTAGATCTATAATGGTTCGTATAAAGTGTCTATTGGATAAGCTGAGAGGACATAATGTGAAAGGGTGATTATATTATTCAGACACTAATGTCTATATCTTATAATCCTACGTTTCAATGACTTCTCTAGTATTGGATCCGCTATCCAGTATTTCTCATTTCTTTTCTCTATGAACCCGTTATCCACTAGTTGCTTCAGTAATCTATTAAATGTTGGCTTAGGGACGTATCCTATCCTAGACTCTACTGCCCTATATAGTTGGCTCCATGTAACCCCTTTTTGACTAGCTATTGTCTCCAGTAGTGCAAGGTATCTATCACGGGCCATCCAGTGTATTTTTAGGAAGTTCTCTAGCTCACCCAATACTATATTATATGCATTCTCAACAACTTCATCTACAGCCTCCCTACTATATACCCGTTTTTGTACTGTATAGTAACCTATATATGCAAGCCAACCAATAACACCATCAACAGAGCCTATGACATAATCTATAAGATCCTCTGAAGGCTCTATATCATACTCCCTATAACCCCTATATAGGTATTCACGTGATAACACTGGGTCTAATCTACCCAGCCTAATCTCCATATAGACTCTACCATACAATGGTGCATCGGGATCACTTATTTTAAGAAGCCTGTATAGTAGGCCGATCTGTGAACCGGATAAAACCATGTTCACACCGTCCATGTTGTCATA
>CAZITZ010000089.1:0-2014 GCA_964542295.1 uncultured Desulfurococcaceae archaeon | reverse complement strand
CTCCTACAGAAAATCTCTAGAGACTGTATAAATAATGATATGAAGTCATCAACACCCAGTACACCATTACTGGGTAACGCCTTACAATCAATATAGATATACTTCATCCCGGAAGACTCAAGACCAGTTAAGATAAGAGATGTCTTACCATACCTTCTAAGGCCTAGGACAAGAGTTAATGGAGAGCTTCTAGTATATCTAATGAAGTCCCTAAGCTCCCTCTCACGATCAAAGAAATCCCGGGGATCACGTTTAGGACGAGGATCGAATAAACCCATAGGATACACCCAGTACTTGGGTAGACCCGATACCTAATCCTACACTATAACCTATGTCCTCAGGTACTAAAATATGTCTTGTATAAGCTCCTATGATCCCCTAATTACTGGTTAAGGCTATCTGTTTAAGCTCTTCAGTACCCTCCTGATCCCAAGTACTTATCCATAGTCCACAGTATAACCCTATTTATCTCATAATACTTGTCAATATGGATCTCTACATCGCCGTTCCTAATAACATAATTATCCTCCCAAATTCCAGGCCCCACATAGTATAAGATGTTATCCATAAGGATCAGTTTCCCATGTCTATGTAGCTTCTTCCTACCACTCTCCACTATATGCTCCCTCTCAGCTTCCTCAAACGGTTTTATAAGATCCTTATTAGTCTGCTCCGATGATAGATATATAAGTGTAATCTCATTTACCAGATCCATCCCAACATATCTACTAGCACCATATATAGCTAGATCGAGAAGCTCCCCCTCCTCATCCAACACGATCTCTGCATCACTAGCATCAATCCATACAAGGAGCAGCTTCCTACCACAGCCATAGTATCATAGCTCATCAAAAACCATATAATAAGCCCATGAAGTCTCAAGAGGCATATAATCCATACCTACCCTGGGATAGATCCTCAATAACTCTTTATTAACTATCACCCTACAAAGTCTCGCTAAGCAAATTCCTAAAATAATAACCCCTCCATCCTTTCAAAACTAGGGGACAAGGGAACTATTGAAGAGACGGGGAAATGGTATAAACTTTTCAAACTCGTTAAAGATCTACTCTCCAAAAATACTTAGATTACTTAATGCAATGAAGAATCATCTAATCAATTTAGAGAACTACCAGATCACCTTTGCATACATACTGCTTCCTTTAGGCTATTTCCAATTTTTCTATCATCTTAAAACTACTCTTCTTGTAGGCAAAGCTAATGTAGTCATGTTTAACATCTTTCTATTCTCTTTAGAGATCTCCACCTTATTATGTTTTTATATGTATTTATAAGTTTATCTTTCATTGTGATCTTTAGTATCTTTGGATCACGCGATCAATCTTCATGTTTATATTCTTTGGTGTTCTAATGTTTTGATTAGGGTTTGAAGCTTGTTCTGAAGATCAAGGGAAGTTAGCGGTAAATAGGTTTTCTGATGGTGTTTTAGGTGTTATTATTTACTGAGGGTCTACTTGAAGTGTTTTATGTTCGATATTTTCATATGATGTTTTGTTGTATGTTTATGTATTTTCAATGTACATGGGTTGTTATAGGTTTTTATTTATATCTTTTGGAAGAACGTGATCACTTGTTTTGGTATAGTAGAGTTTTAGAGTAGATTTTAAATTGTTTAAAAAATGTTCTGTGTGTAGGTGTGTTTTTAGGTTAGTGCTTCTTTGTAGAGTTCTACTAGATCTTTTCTAAATCTGTCTGGGTAGTCTAGGTATGCTGGGTGGCTTGCGTCTTCGTAGATCTTTAGTTTTGCTTTTGGTAGTTTTTCAACGAATTTCTTCATTTCTTCAACACTTACTATCTTGTCTTTTGTTCCTACAATCACGTGTACAGGGAATATAAAGCTACTATATCTCTTGATAAACTCGTTCTCAAATACTCTTACAGGCGCTATAAGTAATAGTCCAGCTACAGAGTATTCCAGTGTATATTTTAGGGCTACATAGCCTCCTAGACTAGCCCCTACAATTACTGGTCTTATAGGCCCAAATACTCCCTT
>CAZITZ010000088.1:0-5937 GCA_964542295.1 uncultured Desulfurococcaceae archaeon | reverse complement strand
ATGATGCTGTTGAGTAGTGGCTGGTATAGGGTGTTTGCTATTGTGGCTTTTAGTATGAAGTCTAGTATTATTAGTATTAGGGCGGTTATCAATAGTTTTCTAGCTGTACCAGTAAATAGTTGGTTTAAGGGTTTCTTCTCAACAATGTTCATTGCAAGCCTAGATAAGTATGTACCGAGAAATACGTATCCTATGACTCGTATAATGGCGTAGATAGGCCATCCAAATAATATGGCATTGAGGTCTCCATTGGCCATGTATATGACTGTACCGTAGTATAGGTTCATGTAATTCAGTAAGATAGCTCCCATGAAGAGGCCGCCAATACCTACTGTTAGGAACGTGATAATTGAAAATAAGCTTATCTCAATAATCTTAGGCATGATAAATAGTGATGGATCACCTTCAGGCCCTTCACCAGTTTCTATCCAATGAATCATCTCAGATAAGTATGATTGACCCTTAATAACTCTAGATACATGATCTATTGAACAACCAATACCATATGATGCAGCAGCTACTGATATAGTTAGAACTAAACTCCATAATAATACAAGGCCTGATGCTCTCCATAATCTCCAATTCCATACATTTTTGAGGAAGAAGGGCACTATAGCTATAACTTGTAGTAATGGCAATGCTATGCCTCCTAAGATAAGCCCTATAAATGTTGCAGTAATAGAACATAATATAACGATAATGGCTTCTAGATAAAGTGGTAGATCAGGTATCTTACTAATTAATTTATTTAAAACCAAGCAACTCACCTAATTAGGCATACCTTATTAATTTATTGAGAATATGAAGGATATAAACATGGCCATTTAAGAGAATCGGTTGGCTGCGGCCATCCACATCTCCATTAAATGGATTCGGATTCCGTGAGAATACCTCATCTCCACCTAATAATTAACGATGGATAAGGAGATTTAAATCTCTTATATCATGTTATGAATAATCTATAGAATGGTGACTATATTTGGCTGAGATGGTTAGGGCTCATTTAAGAATTTATGGACTGGTTCAAGGTGTCTTCTTCCGCGCAACTATGAAGGAGGTTGCAGATAGACTTGGTGTTAAAGGATGGGTTAGGAATCTACCTGATGGTAGCGTTGAAGCTGTTGTTGAGGGGCCTAGGGATAAGGTTGAACAATTAATACGATGGGCTCACCGTGGACCACCTGCTGCACATGTTGAGAAAGTCGTGGTTGAATGGGAGCCTTATCGTGGTGAATTTAGAAGTTTTCGTATCCGTTATCTGTGGTGACGATATATTTTTTGTTTACTCCATTCATAATATATGTTTGGCACATATCCCCTCAAGCATTATTGTACAAAATAAAAACTATGGTTGTGCAGTATGTATGACAATAAGTGGTACATAGGTTCAAATAATCTATTAAAGAACTTATTTAGCCAATTAAAGAGCGAAGGATATAGGATAATAGCTCCAGTTAAGAAAGAAAATCATCATATACTTGAGGAAGTAGATGAGTTTACAGAAATAGACTTAAATTATACAAGGACATTGAATACTCCAAGATATTATCTACAACCGCCTAATGAACCCATACTTAAATGGAGCTACTTAGACAAGAAACCAACTGTAAGAGAAAAACGTATTCATGACAAGAATCTTTGTTTCTTTGGCATTCATCCATGTGATGCAAATGCTATAGTCATTCTTGATAAGATATTGATGGATTCCCCAGAAGATACACTATATACTACTAGGAGAAGAAACGCATTTATTGTAATATATGATTGTTTAAAGAGCGATCAATATTGTTTCTGTGAGACCCTTGGAGCCCGAATTCCATGGAGTGGATCAGGAGACCTATGGATTATTCCAAGTAATGGAAATTATTATGTAAAAGCCTTGAGTGCAAAAGGAGAAAAGATAATAGCTAACCTGGGATTACGTGAGGCAGATAGTTATCCAGTTATTAATAAAGGGAAAATACCAAATACTATTGAAATATTCAACAATGTAAGCGACCATGTATGGGAAGAATACTCAAATAAATGCTTACTATGTGGTTCATGCCTAGCAGTATGCCCAACATGTGTATGCTTCGATATAATTGATCACGTTGAATCTCTGGAGCCCTTATCAGGATCTAGAATTAGAACATGGAATTCATGTATATTCCGATCATTCACTACAGTTGCCGGCGATAAAGTGTTTAGATCTTCTAGAAAGGAACGATTTAGGTTTAGATATCTCCATAAGTTCATCATAATTCCAAGGAGATATGGTTTACCTGGATGTACAGGCTGTGGTAGATGTGTTATGAACTGCCCATTAAATATTCATCCACTTGATGTATTGGGTGTTAGGAAATGAATGTATATTCTCCATTAATTACTAAAATAGTTGATATCATTGATGAGACCTTCGACATCAAGACCTTCGTACTGGAGAGACCTAAGGAATTTAATGATTTTAAGCCAGGAATGTTTGTAATGGTCTCTGTTTTTGGCTATGGCGAAGCACCATTTGCAATAGCTTCATCACCGTACGATGAGGAGTATTTAGAGGTCTCCGTAAGACGTGTAGGTGATGTAACTAGTGCTCTTCATAGATTAAAGGTAGGTGATTATGTGGGTATCAGAGGGCCATATGGAAATGGCTTTCCCATTGAGGAGTGGAAGGGAATGGATATTATTGTCATAGCTGGCGGCACTGGGTTATTTGGTGTATCTTCACTACTATGGCATCTCTATGAAAACACCAAACTATATGGTTCCATAAAACTGCTCTATGGCGCTAGAACACCTCAGCATATTCCTCGTAAACGTAATCTCAATACATGGGCTACGAGATTCAATGTATACCTAACAGTCGATAAACCCGATGAAAATTGGAAGGGCGAAGTCGGTGTTGTAACCCGCTTATTGGATAAGATCGCATTTAATAGAGAAAGGACTGTCTTTGTATTATGTGGTCCTCCAATAATGCTCTATAACGCATACATGGAATTGCTTAAGAGAGGTGTTCATAAAGAACAGATATACCTTTCTCTTGAAAGAAGGATGCAATGCGGAATAGGTAAATGTGGTGCATGTTTACTTGATAGTGGATACTACGTATGCCGTGACGGGCCTGTATTTAGAGCAGATCAATTATTGCTAGGTGATATTGCATGAGAAAGCTTAAGCTAGCCCATTATATATTTACAGGTTGTGAAGGCTGTTCATCATCATTAATAGATCTATTAGTTAATTATCCAGATATACTAGAGCATTTCGAGATCGTGTCATCAAGGATCATTGGCTATACGGGTATTGTTGAGGCAGATATAGCTTTAGTAGAGGGATCCATTATAACACAGCATGATCTTGAGAGAGCTAGGGAGATAAGGGAGAATTCAAGAATTGTCATAGCATATGGTTCATGTTCATATATATTATTTATAAATAGTTTGAGAAGACTAGTTAGCGACATGGATTTAAAACAAGTATATAAGAATACCATACCTGCCGAACCCCATGTCGAACCTAAATCACTTACAAGGGCCATTAAAGTAGATTACTTTATACCCGGATGCCCTCCTGATCCTAAAGAGACTTACAAAATATTAACAAGTATACTGCTTGGAAAACGCGTTAGATACCCCGATAAACCAGTTTGTTATGAATGTAGGCAGAAGAATATACCATGTCTACTGAAGGAGGGCAAGCTATGCCTGGGACCAATAACCATGGGTGGTTGCGGCGCTAAATGCCCGCTATACTCATCTCCATGCTGGGGTTGCCGTGGACCAGCTACTGAGGCTGATACATGTATTTTTGAAAAAGCCATAAAAGAGTTCAAGATCGATCCCATGTTACTGTATAAAAAGCTTCAAATGTTGTTTGGAGATTTACGTGATTAAATTCAATGGAGGTAGTGTTCAACATGAGGTTCTCAATTGAGGAAATCCCCCGGATCGAAGGTCATGGAGGTGTAGAGGTACATATAACAGATGATGGTGATGTTAAGGTATTATTCAAGGTTACTGAGGGCATTAGACTCTTTGAATCATTCATTAAAGGATCAGATGTGTCTGAAACCCCATTATTAACTAGTAGAATATGTGGGTTATGCGGCGTAGCTCATACTATTGCATCGGCTAAAGCATTATCAAATGCATTAGAAATAGATCTTCCCGATAACATTATCATGACACGTAGACTATTACTTGAACTAAACACTATTGACAGCCACTTAATCCATATAATATTCCTCTCTTTACCAGACATAATAGGTTCTAGATCATTTCTAGAGTTCCCGCCAATAATTAAACAACATGTTCTTGAACTAATAAGAATAAGAGATCTAGTGAGAAGAATCATTAAGGTCTTGATCGGCGATAGTGTTCATGGAAGAAACATTATACCATGGGGCTTTACATGGCTACCTCCGAGAAAAGAACTTGAATATTATAACGAACAATTAGAGAAGTCCATAGATTATATGGTAAACTTTGCACATACTATTTCAGAAGTCATGGAAGAAAATAGTATAAGGTCTAAACTTTACATTGATAGAAAAGCTAACTATATGTCCTTATATAATGAAGAACACTATCCATTATATCATGGATTAATAGCTCTAAACAATGAACCATTATTTAATGAGGAAGATTTGACTAAGGGAATTAGGGAGATTAGTGTAAGTTATTCAACAGCTAAAAAGACATTACTGTTTAATAATGAACCTTACTTCGTTGGAGCATTAGCAAGGTTAAACAACAATAGCGAATTCCTAGTTAAGGATGCATTAGAAGTAATGAACATCTTAAATCTTAAACCACCATCATATAATCCGTTCGATAATATTCTAGCACAATATATCGAGACAATACATTTCTTAGTATCAACGCTAGAGCTAATTAATGAATATGAGTCAAGACCCCATAGTGTAGAATATAAGATCGGTAATGATGTAAAACATGGAGTGGGTGTCGTTGAGGCTCCAAGAGGAATACTTATACATGAATACATCATTGAAAAAGATAGGATTAAATATGCTAATATAATTACACCAACTGTACAGTTCATAAGTGATCTTGAGGAGAGCATAAAGATATATATTAAGAAAGTAACTAATGGTAACTTAGATCTTATGGAGCATCGGACATTACAAGATATAGAGATAATTGTTAGAAGCTATGATCCGTGTCTATCATGTTCTGTCCACTATATTAATACCTAGCTATTTCTCACGGATATAACGGTGTTTCCGCCTCATATATTATCATGTATACTGCTCCTAATACTCCATCTTCTTTTTTATAAGTCTTAGGTTTCACATCAATGATCTTAGCCCCTCTATCTTGTAGCATCTTAAGTAGTAGGTTAATAGATCTTGTTTCGCTACCACTATCAAACACTTTACCTACGGATGTTGATTGTGTTATGGCTATAAATATGGGCATTTGGTACACCTCCTATATCTACATAAATCACTAGTTATTCAATTAATATAAAGTATATGACAATATTTTCTATATTTAGCCCTTGTTAAGGGTTTTCCTGTAAGATTTATAATGACTGTATCCTATAAGGTATTGAGGGCTAATGTATTATGGGGATTAGTACTAGTAAGCTTGTTTTTGAATTAGCACGCATAGGTGGCGAGGCAGAATATTTAGTATTTATTGATGGCAAACGTATTCTTGATGCTTACTTTATCTCTCGTGCTCCAGTTCGTGGTTTTGAACGTATCGTTCGGGGTAAGAATCCATTATTTGTTGTAGAAGCTGTTATGAGGATTTGTGGAATATGTCATTCAGCTCATGGAATAGCTGCTGTTGAAGCACTTGAGGATGCCCTAGGTGTTAGTCCACCAGCTAATGGCAGGCTTCTTCGCGAGATTCTTGGATTACTTAATAGGGTTCAAAGCCATTTAATTCATTTAATCCTTATAACACCTGATATTATACGTAAAGA
>CAZITZ010000087.1:0-6002 GCA_964542295.1 uncultured Desulfurococcaceae archaeon | reverse complement strand
CCTTCAGCTTTGGTAATGTATAGTTTCTCAGCTCTTGGATGCCGATATACATTAACTATTTCTACACCTTCTATATCGACTGCATACAATGGCTTATTATCTTCACCAAGCATTAACCTATATTTCAGGCCATATATTATTCGTAGACAATACCTTACCATAGCTAGGTTATATGGATCGGGATTAAACTTCTGTATGAGTTGTTTATCAAGTAAATGCCTAACTAGTTCTATAGAATAATTCTGAAGGTCCTTTATCTCATTTGTTTAGAAAGATTCTTTAGCGGCAAATAACTATACTTGATCTTTATTAGACACGATCTTGTATCTCTTATAATACCATAGACTTTACTCCAGTTGATTGGAAGATTAAGTCTATGGTATTTAACGATATCTTCTAATTTATTTAAGGCATCCTCGGCAACCAGTATTCTAAAATCCTTTGCAGTATTCAATGGAACAATCACCATGAAGTTCATGATACTGTCAAGGATATATTGACAATAAACTCTCTGTAACTAGTTCTATATATATACAATTATATATTGTAGCCTAGGGGAATTTAAGAGGTTGAATATATTGAAAGGCTTAGATCTTAAAATAATAGGTTCTTTATTACTCATAATAGGAATATTATTTGCTATCCTTATTATTTCAGAGATGTATTTGCCGCCTTTTCCCAAGACCCCTATTACACAAAAACCATTAACAGGAAATGGTTCATTGATTATACCTTTAGATAATGTTGGAGACGTAGTATTATTTAGTACTAGGGAGGATCTAATGAGCTATCTTATACAATCCAGGAATGTTATGGAGAAGTTAATGAACGTATTTAATATACCTACTATGACACGTACTGATCTCTTACTTGTGGAAACATTAGCTCCTGAAGCTAAGGTTGGTGCACAAGTTTTTGGACAAACAGCTTCCGCTGTTGAGGGAAGATATTATTCAATGACTAATGTCCAGGTTCAAGGAATAGATGAAGCTGATATAGTTAAGACTGATGGTACATACATATACTTGCTCAAAAAAGTATATGAAGAAAATACATTATGGTCTAGAATATATATTATAAAAGCTTATCCACCGGAGGAAGCTGATATTGTTAATGTAATAGAGATACCGAATATGACTGTATCAGGGATATATGTATATAATGAGCTACTCATAGCCATTGGTTCGAAAATACAATACAATATTGTTAGGGAATATAGAACACTTGAGATTGATGAATCTATTGTAGGATCGATTGCTATTGAGCATCCTTATAATATTGAGCAAACTAAGCTATTAATTTATAATGTGTCAAGTGGTACTCCAGCATTAGTATTCAATACAACTATTGATGGCTGGGAAATAGGTTCTAGATTATATAATGGTACTCTTTACATTATTACGTCATTGCCTGTCTATGATTATGAGGGCGAAATAATTATACCTACAATAAATGGTAGAGAAATAGCAGCTAATCGAATTATAGCTCCTAAGGATGATATGCCTGAGAAATATGTCATAGTATATAGACTAGATCTAGATCGATTTATGGAAGCATTCAATGCATTTATACTAGAAGATGCATCGGACATATACATGTCATATACTAGTCTATACATAATGCATAGATCAGCTTATGCCGAACGTATTGTTGGATTAACTTCAAGTATTAGTGGAGAAATACCTCTTGAGACACTTAATGAAACAATTATAGGTATTATAAACAATGAATCCATGCCTATGCCTCAAAGAATTGAGATGATTATAGAGGTATTAGAAGAAAGAATAGATAACGAGACAACCACCACTATTATGATTGAACCAGTTATTACTGTAGCGCCTAGAGTATTTTGGGAAGAAGAGACCATAATCTATAGGTTTGCAATAAATGATCTCAATATGACATATATCGGAAAAGCCAATGTACCAGGATATACACTAGATCCATTTTCATATAGCGAATATAATAATCTATTCTATATAGCAACACATGTATGGTTAAATGATTCAAACTCGGTATATGTAGTAAATATTACTACTATGGAAATTATTGGTAAACTAGAGAATATTGAGCAGGGAATGGACATATATGCAGCTAGGTTTATGGGTACAAGAGCATACCTTATTACATATCGTAGAAGGGATCCATTAATAGTTATTGATCTAAGTAATCCCTATGAACCGGTTTTCCTAGGTAAGCTATTAATGCCTGGATATAGTGAGTATCTACACCCACTTTCTGATACAATATTGCTTGGTATAGGGTTTACCGATGATATGTCAGCTTTAAAGATTGAGACATATGATGTATCTGATCCGGAGAATCCAAGGATTATATCTACAATAACTATTGGTGAAGGACCAGTATATTCACCAGTTATACATGACTACCATGCGTTTACTATTGACTTATTACACATGTACTTCCTAATACCTGTAGAGGCAAGGTATGCTAATGTACCAAGCGGTGTTTATGTTATATCATTTACTGAAGATGGAGTATTACAGTTAAAGGGTACGATACCCCTGGACTTTCCAAGGAGAAGCATCTATATTGAAGATACTATTTATGCTATAGGGGAGAACGTGATCGTTATTGCTAGAAGCGACACACTTGATATAATAAAGATAATAGTGATCTCTACATAAACTAAAGTTATTTTTTGAACACATAAGTTCATGATAGGATAATTTTATAAGCTATTCTATTCAAAATACATAGAAATAACTATTAGCAGAACCATCTATACGTGTAGGTACAGTATATACATCTATATACATTAATAGGTGCACCATCCCATGGATCCGGTATGGCTAGTAATTGGGGCAGCGGCAGCATTCATAGTCGCATGGATTAATGGAGCCAATAATGCAGCTAATGCTATAGGTACAGCTGTTGGAGCAAAGGCACTTGATATTAAGAAAGCTCTCTTCTTAGCAGCTGCTTTTGATTTTCTTGGTGCAATTCTTTTTGGCCAATTCGTTTCTAAAACATTGTTAAAAGGCATTGTTGATACATCAACATTTAATGACCCTAAGATCGTTATAGTAGGCATGATCTCTGCATTGTTAGCTACGGGATTATGGGTCGTTGCTGTAACATTTCTAAAGATACCGATGAGTATAAGCCAGGCTATTGTTGGCGGTGTTATGGGTTTTGGAATAGCCTCTGTAGGATTCATGGGTGTTAATTGGGAAAAAATTATAGAGATTGTGTCGGCATGGCTGTTTCTCCCTGTAATGAGTGCATTTATAGCTATAGTACTATTCAAGCTTTTATCTACATGGTTTGAGGAAGCAAGGAGGATCATGTTAATATTGGCTAGCGATATACTTTTATTTATAATGTTATTTACTACAATATTTCTGTTGAATGTAAAAACCCTTCGTACATCTGATTTGGCCTGGGCCATTAGCTCAAGCATCATATTGTCAGGATTAATTGTTTTACCATACCACTTTATTGTCGAGAAAAAAGCTCCTAAAGACCCTATTATTGCACGAAGATACATTTTTAGACTATTACTAATAGTTTCAGCTGCTGCCATGGCCTTTAGTCATGGTGCAAATGATGTAGCTAATTCAGCGGGTCCTTTAGCCGGGATCCTCTATGCTATAAACTATGGATATGTCCCTGCACAAGTACAAATACCATTGCAAGCTCTAGCTTTATCGGCAGCAGGCATAGCTTTAGGCATTCTTATTTGGGGTTATTCTGTTGTCGAAACTATAGGTGCCAAGATAACAGTACTAAACATTGAAACAGCCTTTATGGCCCAATTTGCAGGCTCCATAGCTATATTGATTGTTACTCGATTAGGCTTACCAGTATCAACAACAGTATCTATCGTCGGAGCTGTTGCAGGCATAGGATTTGCCCGTGGATTAAAGAGCGTTAATATAAAAACACTTATTAAAATAGTGTCTGCATGGTTCTTAGCCTTTCCAATTGTCGCTGTTTTAGCAATCTTGTTCTATAATATCCTACTTAGTTTAACATTTACATAAGTATTATTGAACATATAAAAATAGATAAACCTAATGGAAATTAGGAGGTCTTTTCTTATACTCAACAATAAGTGCACGTATATAATCTCCAGCATCTTCACAAGCATCAGCAGCTTCTTCAAGATCATTATTAAATTCATGTAATAGAATAGCTAAAGTATATGGCTTAATCTGATCACTTATGTCAAGTAATTGCCCCCTATTATCAACATTAATTAGATCAGCTTCTTCCTCAAGTCTTTCAATCTCATCAGCTAACTTACTTGCAACCTCATAGCGTTTATCAAGTAGTACACGTACGGCTTCACATACTTTTTTAGATGCTTTATAGACTTTATTGATCATTTTCTCATATCCTTCACGTAATTCTATTGGTACTTCAAGGTATGGAATAATTGTTAGACTACTTGCAGCTTCTTTAACATAGTCTGCAATAGCTTCAATACGCTTAATTAAGTGGAAGAAATCTTCCTTCAATTCAGGCGATATATCAGCCTCTTCTAATAAGTATATCATTTTCCTACGTAACTCATCAGCTTCTTTCTCAGCATTCATTGACTTTGCTAGTTCTGTCCGGGCTTCTCCTGTGCGCATAGAGTTAAAGTACTCAATGGCATTTTTGAAACTTTCAACTGAATCATCTATTTTATCAAGATATTTCTCCATTAATTTCTTAAATTCCCTGTAAAATTTCTGCGGCAATACATTCCACCGTTTAACATTACTACAATATATAGGATTATATATATGTAGCTGAGAATCTATTTACGCTTCTAGAAATCTCTATACGTTCTAGATCAATATCTCTATACGTATTGAAGGGAATAAGTATATTATCTAGAATAATAGTATACAATAAGCATAACAAAATACATAACATGAATGGAGTTGCATGTATTTGAGGGTTATTGCAGTACTGATCTTGTCTATTATTATATTGGCTATCTTTCCCGTTCTTATTACCTTCTCAGCAGATTTTAGCTGGTTAAAGAAGGATAATTATCTTCAATACGATATCTATAGAGTTATGAGATACTACAATTTAAATAAGACTGGTCAGGCAGCATCTGCATTTAATAATGAGACTCTATGGGCTGAGTTATCTGTTGTAGTTATTAGATTCAATGAAACACACATTGTTTTTAATTTTACAATAATTGATACTAATGATACTGCTGGCAAGACATTTGTAGTGGGTAGAGAGACAACAATAGCTGTTGAAAAGAATTTTACAATAGAAAAAGCATTGAGCATATATTTGAACCCTGATCTATTTCCAGGCGTAAATGGCGTATATTATAATGAAACAAGTGGTTTGTCACAATTCGGTGTATACAGACTTAGATACGGGATTATAATAGATCCTGAAAGGGGGTTAATGAGAGGTTTTGTTGGACGTTATTCAATTAATGCCTCTAGCTCGGAATTAGGTCTTAATGGATATTTTATAGCTGAAAGCACAATGATATATAAACTTGTAGACACAAACATTAATGGCCTTGAATTATTATCTAAAACCGAATACAATGAATTGTATAGAACAATATTCTCTGAAGAGCCACTGCCAACACTAACAAAGAGTACAGAGTCTACAACAAGTCTTGTGGAAGAAGAGACTGAGGGAATAAACTATTATTTGTTAGCTATAGCAATTATAGCATTAATAATTGTAGGGATATTTATTTATAAAACAATGAGGATTTAGCCAGTAGGACATATAAGGCCTTCAACGTCTTTCCAATAAATTTCATGAATATGTTCTTTTTGTAGTGAAATGATCTTTAATGCATTAACTAATTCATCTATTTCTTCACGCACATTATAGATATAGTAGCTAGCTCTAACTGTACCATTAATACCTAGTCTATAATGCAATGGATGGGCGCAATGCATGCCCGTTCGCACAGCTATACCGAATAACGAATCCAAGGCTTTACCAACGACATGATGGTGAAGATCCTTTATATTAAAAGCAATAACTCCTCCTCTAATATC
>CAZITZ010000086.1:1225-6086 GCA_964542295.1 uncultured Desulfurococcaceae archaeon | reverse complement strand
CTAAAGAAAGGTATTAGTAGATATGCAGCTTCCTATGACAGTTTTGATGAAGTTATTGAAGAGCTGAGGAGAGGCGTCTTTACGGCTATTCAGAGACTTAAAAGAGGGGAAGTTAGGCCCTTTATTGTGAATAAGCCCGTTGTTCTTAAGATAGAGTTTAGAGATAGCATATTTGCTGATGCAGCAGAGGTCTTGCCAGGAGTTATTAGAGAGGATGCTTATACGATAAAGTATAAAGCTAATAATGCGAAGGAGATTCTTGGAATAATAGAGACATTAGCACTTGTCGCTGCTGGAATCTATAGTTTAAGACAATATCTATAAATGTCAGCAACCAGGATCCATTCATTGCATTATATAAGCTCTCATGTCCTGGCCTTCATCATCCAATAAACTAATATTTTTAGAAACATATATTTTCTATCCTTGCTCTATGGCAATCCTATTATACTTGTTGTTAAATTCCTAGCGTAAGCTAGTTCTTTTCTATCATGCATTTCACGGTTCATTAATATGATAAATAGATCTCTTTCCTTGATGAACTTCATGAACTCACTAAGTATTGTATATACTTTCTCTATACCATATAGAATCGTGAAGTGAGATATGTTATCTAAAACTATTATAGTTCTCTTTCCACCAACTTTTTCATAAACAAGCCTTAATAGATTTGGATCAAGTGTAGTGATATAGGCCTCATATGTTGAATCATATCGTGGATAACCTATTCCTCTAAGAATGTATACTGTTATAAATTTAAGACGATTAGATAAGGCTAGATTCCTCATAATATCTATGTGGGGACTACCTATATATGCTATGTAGATCATAATATCAGCATCTCTTATTCCTCTCAATAACCTATTCATTGCTAATAGTAACATGGTCCTTGTTCTATACGGATCTAGTAATCCATACTCAATTAAAATACTCTTAGTTCCACCCTTTTCCCGCTTAATGGATCTATAAATAGGCCTTAGAAATATTGTAACATTGTGGATGAAATGTAGAGTTAATAACATAGATGCCAATGCTAGTGCAAATGCTTGAGAATTAATAAGTAGTGATGCAAAGGATGAACTATGATAGTATACATCTATGAAATCAATATAGAAATATGCAGTAGCTATAACGATAGATATTAAGCATATAGATACTATTTCAGGAAATATGGTTCTCTTTAACCGTGTAAATAGCTCAAAAGTTAATATAAAAGTTATAAACCATCCTATAAAATCTATTACAAGATCTGATCTATACTTCAGCGCTGTTACTGGCATAGGGTAATAACCCATCATGTATAGAAATAGAGGCGTAAGATACAGAAATATAGTTATAGATATAGTAATGATCATGGGATACGATATAAAATGTGCCTCTGTTTTTCCAGAGTAATAGTTATCAATAAACATTATTAGCCCTGAGAAAATAAGGTATAAAGAGATAACCATGCCGAGATCGGATACTATGGTGTCACATAAAAGCCCGAATCCTATGTCTGGATTAATAATTAATGATAGAAAATCTCCTACAATAACATAGGCTAATGCGATCCAGCCATAGGCTATGGTTCTCCATATCATATCATATCTTGATAGTATAGATGAAAAAATAATGCCAAGAGCGATTAAAGGTGAAAACCCAATTATATGGAGAACCGGGAATACTGTAGATAATAGGTCTGGAGAATATGGTTGACCAAGAAATAATGTAAGAATAATCATGAGTGGGGCAATCAATATAGTCCAGATTCTACCTATGACTTCATTGATTTCAACTATTAATCCTCCAATCATAATCGACAATAGGTACTCTACCCATTATCTACTTATGGTGTCTATGGTATTTTTAATTAGCTCTTATTCTTTAATAAATACAAAGATGATTATTAATAGGTTAGCATGAAATGTTAGTTGGTGTATCATAGTGAAAATAAGGATATTACCAGATAATAAGGAAATAGAGATTGAGACTACAAATAATATAACTATACAAGAGATACTCTCTAAACTGAATCTAGATTTAGATGACATACTTGTTGTTGTAAATGGAAAAGTAATAGAAGATCCTAATTATATCATAAAAGAAGATGCGGAAGTAAAGCTAGTCAGAGTAGGTAGTGGTGGTTAACGTACTACATACTGGGCATTTAGGATTTCTCTTTACCTCTACCTCCATGAAAGACATATGGTAGCCGTCAAATAATACTAATTTGCCATATGAGGGCTTGCCATATCCAGTTATGATCTTTATAACTTCTAATGCCTCCATAGCCCCAAGAATACCTGGCAAAGGACCGAGAATGGGTATAGGTGTTCTAACTCTTGGTTTTCTAGGAAATACGCATTGTAGGCATGGACCCTTACCAGGAATTATTGTTAATAACTGGCCATAACTCTCTTCTACACCTGCGTGAACTAGTGGTTTACGATATTTAATACAATACTTGTTTAGTAGAAACCTAGAATCCCAATTATCAAGTGCATCAACAGCTACATCTATGTTAGGAATGATCTTGTCTGCAAGGTCTTCTGTAAACTTCTCGTTAATCCCTATAATCTCAACATTTGGATTCAGATCTCTAAGCTTCTTTTTAAGTACATCAACTTTATATTTACCAAGATCCTTTGTCGTATATAGTACTTGCCTATTTAAGTTACTAAGTTCAACAATACCTTCATCGATCACAATTATTCTTCCAACACCACTAGCAACAAGATAATATAGAACAGCAGATCCAAGGCCGCCTGCTCCAACAACTAGTATACGAGACTTCTTCAATAATAACTGTTTACCCTTGCCAAGAACTCTTAATTGCCTATCATATCTCTCAAGCTCTTCTTTACTCAAAATAACCATAATAGGTCTACCTCCAACTTTCAATAGTCTTTAAAATATTCTCATGAATAGAGACGATCTCTAGAGCTTTTCTTCTTGGAAAACTATCTCTTGTTATAAGCCTGCCTACAACTTCGAAATCAGCTCCATTTCTTAATGCCTCACCCGGTAAACCTCCTTGTGCTCCTATACCTGGAGCAATGATCTTTATATGTCTCCACCCTCTCTCTTCTAATAACCTACGTAATTGCCTGAGAATCCATGGTCTAGTAGCTGGAGCCACTAATCCCCATGAACCAGATCTAATGGCTATATCTACTAGTCTATCCATGAGCTTATCAAATAATTCTACTCCTCCCCTATGGCTCATAGAAACAATGGATATTAGGAATGTATTTTTACGGGAAAGATATTCTCCAAGATCACGTAATCCACCGTCATATCCAATAAAGCTATGGGCAGTAAATGCATTAAATCCTATATCTATCAATGGCTCAATAGAAAGTATCATCATATCATTTATATCTGCAAGTTTTATATCTGCTATTTTAAGCTTCTCATCACCCATGCTATCAAGCAATCTTGCTAAATTATTTAAACCACCACTTCTAATAATCATTGGTAAACCTAGCTCATATCCAGCAACAAGATCTTTTGTCTCACTAACTATTCTAAGAGCCCATCCTAAACTATCACCTACTCCCGGCGGAGGATCAAGCGCTATTATTAGTCTTGATTTAAATCTAAATGATTTAACCATTTTTAAAGCACCATTGTCTATAATAGAATATATATGCTATAAGGAAATAAGTATATTGGATCATAAAATATTCTGATATCAATGTATTAGTCGACTTATTTAAATTCCCAATACATTTGATACATAGATTATAGGGTAGTGGGAATGAATGATCTTGAAGAAAGGATTGAGGCTTATATAGCTAATGTAGAATATGTAGTGGATCAATTGCATGAGAGAGGCATTGATAAAAAATATCCTGATCTTATTGAAGCTGTTAAATTGTATATGGAGGATGCAAAGTATTATCTTCATGAAAAGAAAGATCCATTTACAGCATTAGCATGCATAGCCTACGCCGAAGGCCTTATTGATGGATTAAGATATCTTGGCCTTGAGGACATAAAATGGAAGTCATTATCTGAATTACTAGCTAGGCCTAAGGTTCTTATTGCAGGTGGATTTGAGATTATTCATCCCGGCCATATAGCGTTTATTCGAGAGGCATGGAAAAGAGGTAGAGTATATGTCATAGTGGCAAGAGATCAGAGCTTTAGGAGATTCAAGAATAGAGATCCAATAATACCCGAATACCAGAGATTAAGAGTCATTGAAAGCCTTAGATACGTCTATAAAGCTGTACTGGGAGATACAAAAGATTTTCTAAAACCAGTTGTTGATTTAAAGCCTGACATAATATTCCTAGGCCCTGATCAATGGGCGGATGAGAAGGAACTAATTACTAAATTAAAGGAAAGAGGTTTAGCCAAAGTCCGTATCGAGAGAATGAAGGAAAGAATAAATGAAGAACTATATAGTGCAAGCAGGATCATAAAGGAAATAGTTAATAGATATTGTAGTATTAAAAATGAGCCTAATAAATAACTACATATTATTTAGAAAACTGCTTATACCTCATAAGACTAGTTATTAATTAAGAAGAAAGTTCTTCAATAGATACATAGATAATACTAATAATAGATCCGGGAATAATTATACAAATTGTTTAACCAAGGATTTCAGTTGATATTTAGCAACAATTAATATAGTCTAGGGACAATAATATAATTATATAGGGGTCATACTTTATGCCCTTAAATAGTAGGGGCAGATTATCCATTATATTATTAATAATTATTATAATTTCACTGATTATAGTCCTTACCTATATCTCAAGCCAGTATCTTAGAAATATTGAGAAAACAAAGTATGAAGTCACACCATGTAATAGTAGTGTTATAGTGGATTTTACATATTATGTCGGCGATTTCTTATCAGGTAAAA
>CAZITZ010000086.1:0-1125 GCA_964542295.1 uncultured Desulfurococcaceae archaeon | reverse complement strand
TCTGTTATTTTGACTATTTTATCCCTATATATCTTGATAAAACATATGTCTTGTCAATTAATAAAATGGAAGAACCATACATTAGAATCACCTATGTCTTAGAAAGGGATAACAGGACATACACATCAATTATTAAGCACAAGGTAAATGAAACGTTATATATTATGGATCCACTTAATGTATTCCTATATAAGGACGGTAGCATATATTATCTATTCTCACCAAAAGTACCCTATATAGACCAGGACTATGAAAACTTATACAAAACTTATGATGTACCATCTTTAAGATTATATAAGGGGCAAGAACCATTGGTATTAGGTCCCGCAGAGTTAGATCAATTAAAACAAATATTAATTCGATTATACTCTAAATAAGATGTTTCATGTAATAATCTAATTCTTTTCCTTACTTTTACTATACATTATGGAGTCTCTAAATGGTTTTTGATTAATCCTTAATTCATTAGATCTATTTTTGGCTTCTTCAATAATGTTGTTAACATCTATATCGGCCCTATACCATCTATCAATATCTTTAAACCTACTTGCTGCTATAGTGACGTTGTAGCCTACATTGTAGGCATCAAGTAAGGCCGATCTATTATTCAATACGTCATCGACTTTATGATGATATGCTAAGGCCCATGGAGGTATGTGGAATCCCATGCTATTTAATGTAGCCATTAAGTAGGCAATAGCCATTATTGCTCCAGTGTCATTGCCTACTGCTATGAAGCCAGCAACTTTACCATCAACAAGGCTTTTACCAATATGATAGATCATGTTCTCAAAACTAGTCATACGGTCAATGAAGTTCTTCAAAATACCACTAATACTGTACCAATATAGTGGAGTAGCGATAATTAACCCGTTTGACTCTAGAATCTTCTCTCCAATTTTATTGAAGTCATCATCTTTTATAACGCACGGAAACTTACAAGCCATTTGATCATCAGATACGCATCCAATACATGGTTTTATAGTATAGTCGATAAGATGTATAATCTCTGCTTCTCCACCAGCATCTACAACACCTTTCTCTGCAGCTACTAATAACTCAAAGCTCCATCCATATTTCCTTGGAGAACCATTTATCAATATTATTTTAACCAATCTATTCACC
>CAZITZ010000085.1:1306-6159 GCA_964542295.1 uncultured Desulfurococcaceae archaeon | reverse complement strand
AAGCCGCCGCCGGGATTTGAACCCGGGACCTCCGCCTTTCCGAAACATTGTTACAACAAATTATACCAGGGCGGCGCTTAATGCCTCCGTAACCCTTATTTATACAGAGTTACGGAGATTCCACCCGCTGAGCTACGGCGGCTTCTACTTAGTTAATTTCCATTTCGAGCAGGTTATATTTTTTATTCTAATGATTATTTTCTAGCTTTCCTATTTGAGTTTATTTTGGTGTTCTTATGTAGATTTATTATTGTCGTATAGAGATAGTCTTGGTGAGTTTGTATTGGTTAGAGTTGGTGTTGATGTAGGAGGTACTTTTACTGATCTCGTTATTTTTGATGAAGTTTCTAGTGAATTACTGTATCTAAAGTTTCCCACTAGGCCTAGGCAGGCATGGCTTAGTGTAATTAGTGCTTTAGAGGCTTCGGACCTGTCTATTGATCATATTGATATAATTGTTCATGCATCTACTCTTGGTACAAATATATTCTTTGGCCAGAAAGGACTTGAGCTTCCAAAGGGGCTTCTAATAACTAATGAGGGGTTTAGGGATATTATTGAGATTGGTAGGCAGAATAGACCTAGTCTTTATGATCCCTATTTTAGTAAGCCTAGGCCACTCATTTCAAGGAATATGAGGATTGGTATTAGGGGTCGAATAGATGCTTTTGGCAAAGAAGTAGAGCCTCTAGATATCAAGACATTAGAGAATATTGCTAGAGAATATTGTGGTAAAGTTGATGTCTTCATAATATCGTTCCTACATAGCTACATAAACCCTGTCCATGAAGAAACGGCTAGGAGGATTATAGAGACATACTGTCCAGGAGCAGATGTTGTTTTAAGTCATATAGTTGATCCGGAGCCTATGGAGTATGAGAGAACAAGTACAACAGTAGTTAATGCATTGTTAAAACCAGTATTGGCGAAGTACCTCTATATATTGAGAAGAGAGTTGCTGAAGAGAAGTTTTCATGGTAAAATACTAGTTATGAAGAGTAGTGGTGGCGTATCAACAGTAGAATATGCACTAGAAACACCAGCTGCATTCATTGAAAGCGGGCCTGCAGCTGGTGCAATAGCTACAGCCTACTTCTCCAAGATCATGGATCTCGATAGGGTGATTGCACTAGATATGGGTGGTACAACAGCTAAAGCATCAGCCATAATTGATGGAGAACCACTAATTGTTAAGGAGTATGAAGTGGGCGGAGAAATTCATATGGGTAGGTTGATCAAGGGATCCGGATACCCAGTTAGAATTCCGCACATAGATATTGTTGAAGTAAGTGCCGGAGGAGGATCGATAGCATGGATCGATCACGGAGGTTCTCTTAGAGTAGGCCCATTAAGTGCAGGATCAGAGCCAGGGCCAGCATGTTATGGTAGGGGAGGAGTTGAACCAACTGTTACAGACGCTAATCTAGTACTGGGTAGACTACCTACAGTTCTAGCTGGTGGCAGGATCAGATTATATAAAGAATTTGCTGAAAAAGCTATTGATAAACTCGTTCAAGAACTTGGATTATCTATTGAAGAAACGGCATTGTCAATTATAAGAATAGCTAATACGTTAATGGCAAGGGCATTGAGAATAGTAAGTATTGAGCGAGGACTTGATCCAAGAGAATTCATTATATTCGGATTTGGTGGTGCAGGGCCCCTACATATAGCCTACCTTGCCAGGGAGTTATCGGTTAAGAAAGCTATTGTTCCTCCTATGCCAGGTGTCTTCTCAGCCTTGGGACTATTATTGACTGACTATAGACATGATTATAGAAAGGGGATCATGAAACATGCTAGTGAAATTGATAATGAAATGATAGAGGATATCTTTAGAGAACTTGAAGAGAAAGCCTTAAATACATTGTATAGTGAGGGTTTTTCAATGGATAATATAAGGATTATTAGAGAATTAGATATGAGATATTCTAAGCAAGCATATGAACTATCGATACCCTATGTAAGGCCATTTAGTAAAACTGTTGAATTATTCCATGAAGTACATGAAGCTAAATATGGCTATAGACATGAAGATGAAGAAGTAATTATTGTAGCAGCTAAGTTAACGGCTTATGGAATAACTAAGAAGCCGCCAGTAATTAGAAAATACATGGCTAAGCCATATACTCCAAGACCTGATCTATTTAGAAAAGTCTATTTTGAAGAGATAGGATGGATCAATACACCCATTTACTATTGGGAGAAACTATATCCAGGCGCACACATTGATGGACCGGCCATTATAGAAAGTATTGATACAACTATACTCATACCGCCAGGGTATAACGGGATAATTAATGAGTTTAAAGCTATTGTTGTTGAGGTGTAGATCTATGGCTATGGAGAAGATAATTGTTGAAGTAGTAAAGTATGCATTGATATATATTGCTGAGGAAATGGGCGTGATTCTTAGGAAAACAGCATTTAGCCCTAATATAAGAGATAGGCTTGACTTCTCATGCGCCATATTAGCTCCAAGCGGTGATCTAGTAGCTCAAGCTGAACATATACCTGTTCATCTAGGTAGTATGGTAGTAGGTGCTAAGAACATTATTAAATGGATTAATGAACATGAAATGGATTTAGAAGCCGGGGACATAATTTTATCTAATGACCCATATATAGTTGGTACTCATTTAAATGATGTAATGCTCTTGAAACCTGTTTTCTATAAGGATGAAATAGTTGCTTATCTAGTTAATAAGGCGCATCATGTTGATATCGGCGGTAAAGTACCAGGTAGTATTAGTGTTGATGCAGAGTCTCTTTATGAGGAAGGCATTGTAATAGAGCCTATAAAGATTGTTGAGAAGAATATTGTTAGAAAAGATTTGTTGAGAAAAATTATGACTAATATTAGAACACCTGAGTATTTTAAAGGAGATATAATGGCTCAAATAGCGTCTTTAAAAACTGGTGAGACTAGGTTAATGGAATTAATATCTAAGTATGGCCATGAAGTCTTATATAAGTCTTATAACGAGATCATAGGATATACTGAGAGATATACAAGGAATGTTCTTGAAAAGCTCATTAGTAGATACAATGCCGATGGAGAATATACTGCTACAGATTATCTTGAGTCTAGAAAGCATGGTTTATTGAAGATAAATGTTAGAATAGTTCTTGCAAAAGATAACATATTGGTTGATTACTCTGGCTCCAGTATGCAGGTTAAAGAACCACTTAATGCTGTTTATGGGGTAACGGTTGCTGCAACAACTTATGCTCTAAAAACAATAATTGATCCCGACATGCCTATGAATCAAGGATTCTATAGAGTTGTATCGATAAATGCTCCAAAGGGATCTATTCTAAATCCAAAGCCTCCAGCACCAGTTGCTGGTGGAAATCTGGAGACTTCACAGAGAATAGTTGATGTAGTACATCTAGCTCTGTCAAAGGCATTTCCTAATAGAGTGCCTGCAGCATCCTGTGGTACTATGACAAATGTCTTGCTTGGAGGCAGTAACTGGGCCTTCTATGAGACTATAGGTTGTGGTAGTGGTGCTAGACCATTCTCTGATGGCGTTGATGGTGTTCATACTAATATGACTAATACACTTAATACACCTATAGAAATTGCTGAGAGGGAGTATCCGATACTATTCATAGCTTATGAGCTTAGAAGGGACAGCTGTGGTCCAGGTAGGTATCGTGGTGGGCTGGGTATTACTAGGGCATTTAAGGTTCTCGAGGATAATGTGGTTTTAACAATATTTTCTGAGAGGGAAAAGCTTAGGCCATGGGGGCTTGCTGGCGGGGGATCCGGTGTTCCAAGTAAGCACTATATTGTACGTGGTAATAATGTAATATACATTGGCTCTAAATCTACAGTTGTTCTTAAGAGAAATGATATAGTATACATAAACACTCCTGGTGGCGGAGGCTACGGTGATCCATGTGATAGAGATAATGAGTCTATTAAGAGGGATCTTGTTGAAGATAGAATTAGCCTAGAATATGTTAAAGAAAACTATGGATATTGTATGGATAAAACCATTCTATAGCTCATATTCCTGAACTTTCTTCTTCCTACTAATCTCCTCAAGGGCCTCAAGTATTTTCTTTACTTTCTCAGTAGTAATAGCCGTATACAGATCCTCTAGTTCATCTAGCTCCTTTATGAAGAGACCCCGGAATGCATCTTCTCTCCTAATATGAACAACTAATCTCTCCGGCTCTAACCTCGATTTAGTCTGTCTCTCTGGAAGCTTAACGATCTCGATTATTATCTTACCAGCTTTTAGGATAGGCTTCTTCTCCCAAGGCTTCATTTCCTTTAATAGCTTCTCTAACTTACTTGTTAGTGTTTCTTCTTCTGACATATCTTATCACCAAATCTATAGTAATATGTATGTAGATATAATATGGTTTCTCTAAAGATATATAGCGAGACTCCTAAGTAAAGTCTCTAGTACAGTGCTGATGGATATGGATAATTATATGTATAATATTGTTGTTGACAAAAGGGATCTAGATTACATCTATGGTATTATAAGGAAATATTATAAGGGATGGATCAAGGTATCGGCAAAGCCTGATCATAGTATCTATAATATCGAGATACGTTCTGGTTTTAGTGAGGGGTATCTAAAAGATCAGAACTATGTTGTTGAGTATAGTGGTAAAAGACTTTCATCCTTACCAGTACGTGAAGTATTAAGGATTATTGAGCGTGGGAGAGCTAGGCTTAGACAGACGATATCATGGGATCAAAATGGTTTCTATAGACTTGATGATCTAGGTAAGAAGATTTATGGTCACACTATTAATCCTGGCCATGATTTATTCATATTGCTTGGAGATATTTGGATGAGTGTATTATCTGATCTAGGTTTTAAAGATCC
>CAZITZ010000085.1:0-1206 GCA_964542295.1 uncultured Desulfurococcaceae archaeon | reverse complement strand
CCTGATCTTGTTGTTACTAGTTTTAGTGGTGGTAAGGATAGTATTGTATTACTTGATCTAGCTATTCGTTTCTATGGTAAAAATAGAGTTTTACCTATATATGTTGATACAGGTGTCGAGTTTCCATATACACTTGATTATGTTTCTAGAGTTGAGCAGTATTATGGGATTGAGATCGTTAAAGCATATGCTGGTATAGATAAAGCTATTGATGTGAGAGGGCTTCCAACTTGGGAGGATAGATGGTGTACTGGTTTAAAGCAGAAGGCATTCTATGATAAGCTTTTAGAGATTATTAGAGGTTGTGATAGAGTTTTTGTTTTACTTGGAGATCGTGATGCAGAGTCTAGGAGTAGAAGTCATAGATCACCTGTAAGGTATAGGGGTAATTATTTAGAGGTATCTCCGTTAAAGCAATGGAGCACTATATATGTACAGACATACATATTGTCTAGGAAGCTTCCTTTAAACCCGTTATACATGTATGGATTCTATAGAACCGGATGTTATATATGTCCTCTACTTCGTGATCTAGAGAAGTATATTATGAAGAAATACTTATGGAATGTATTAAGAGAGCTTAAACATATTGATGAATTCCTAAGTAATACAGTTTAGATGGTGTCTATGGATTGGGAGTGATCATAATAACTGGAACACCAGGTACAGGTAAGACAAGTATAGCTAGGGAGCTAGCTAAGAGACTCAATGCTGTACACATTGATCTTAGTAGATACGTTATTGAAGAGGGATTATATACAGATTATGACATTGATCGTGCAAGTTTCATAATTAATGAAGATAAGGTTATTGAAAGGATCAAGACGCTTATTAACAAATACGGTAATGTAGTTATTGACACACATTTTGGAGAGATTATTCCTAAAGAATATGTTGATAAAGTAATAGTTCTTAGAACAGACCCGGAGGAGCTGGAGAAAAGACTTTGGAGAAAAGGTTGGTGGTGGGAAAAGATCAGAGAGAATGTTGAGGCTGAGATACTATCGGTGTGTACACATAATGCTATAGAGGCCTTTGGCGAAGATAGAGTTTATGAAGTAGATACAACTTCTAAAGCAATAGATCAAGTTATAGACGAGATCCTAGATATACTTAGGGGCAGGGCTAAGCCAGGATTAAGATTCGATTGGCTCTCTATAAAGCCTCTTGATAAAATAGAGAAATATCTTTCACCAAAATAGGCTT
>CAZITZ010000084.1:0-6249 GCA_964542295.1 uncultured Desulfurococcaceae archaeon | reverse complement strand
ATCACGAGTTACTCGAGAAAACTTCAAGGACTTTAGGTATTGACGTCGAGGAATTTCGTTCATTATTAAAATGGCTCTATGGCATTTACTTAAAGGCTATGGGTAGGAGAAGATTGCCAATCATTTTATCCTGGGGTAGAACATTGTCAAAATATATTAATCGAGTCGAACATATACTTGAGTTAATGGGTTATTCAATAACTAGAAGGGCTGGTTATCGTGGAATCGAGGAAATTCTCCATTAACATGGACCCTAGCTTTGTATACAAAATTACTAAGTCTATTGTAGACGAAGTATCTAAAATCATAGTTGGAAAATTAGATATTATAAACTATATACTTATAGCACTCTATTCCGGAGGCCATGTTCTACTAGAAGGGGTTCCAGGTGTAGCGAAGACATTAATGGCTAAGACCATAGCACGTACTTTTAATATGACATATTCTAGGATACAAGCTACTCCAGATCTTTTGCCAAGCGATATAATTGGTACATTTGTATATGATCCTAAGACAGGAGAGTTTAGGCCACGTAAAGGCCCTATATTTGCGAATATAGTCTTATTTGATGAAATAAATAGAGCAAGTCCAAGGACTCAATCAGCACTACTTGAGGCAATGCAAGAGAGACAAGTGACTATTGAAGGTGTAACATTTAAATTACCGGAGCCATTCATGGTGATAGCTACTCAAAACCCCATTGAAATGGAGGGAACATTTCCATTGCCAGAAGCACAGCTTGATAGATTCTTATTAAAAGTTATTGTTGATTATCCGAGCCGTGAAGAGAGTATTGAAATTCTCCGTAGGATACACTTTATTGAGGAATTCCGTGTTAATGCTGTAGCTGACGCATCTGATGTACTAAAGATCCGTGTAATGCTGCCTCATGTAAGGGTTAGTAGGGAGGTAATGGACTATATTGTATCAATAGTTGAGGAATCTAGGAAGCATCCGCATGTTCGTTTAGGTGGTTCCCCGAGAGCCAGTATAGCACTATACCTGTGTAGCAAGGCTAGAGCATTAATTGAAGGTAGAGAGTACGTCATACCCGATGATGTAAAATATGTAGCATATCCTGTTCTTAGGCATAGGATAATATTGAAGCCTGAAGCAGAACTTGAAGGTATAACAACTGATCAAGTGATAAGTGAAATCTTAAAGACTGTTAAAGTTCCTACACCGGGAGTTGAGGGTTAGGAGATAGTTATGTCCACTAAATATGGGAAAGAATATGGACAACTTATTTTTACTAATAGATTCATGGGTTTATTACTTATTATAGGCTTCACTGTAGCTATGACTATACTTTATCAGCCAGTTATACCGTTTCAACTATACATTATAATGGCTATAGTTCTGGGATACATATCGTCAATGTACCTATTAATTGAATTATCGAGTAGGATTATCTACAGGTTAAAAACATACAGAGTTCTCGATAAACCCTTAGTTGAAGGCAAGTATTCTAAAGTTAAAGTTAAACTAGTCAATAATTCCTTGTTTCCAATATTATTTCTTGAAATAAATGATCTATATCCAAGTCTATTCAAGTTAGTCGATGGATCAAATTATATTGTAGCAACTCTACCTGGCAAAGGCTTTGTTGAATTAGAATATGTTGTTGAACCTAGAATAGGGTCTCATGTATTTCATGGCGTGGAGGTCATAGTTAGGGATCCTATGGGACTATTCGCGTATAAAGCTATAGTTCCCGAAAGTAAATATAGAGTGTATGTTCATCCGAAACCCTATCCCATATCGAGGAGATTATTATCTAGATGGATCTCTACAAGCCTTGGATTAACAAAGTCTAAGTTAAAAGGTATTGGTACAGAGTTCATAACCTTACGAGAATATGTCTATGGCGATGACTATCGATTTATTGATTGGAAGTCATATGCAAGGCTACAAAGGCTCTATGTAAAAATGTTTGAGAGAGAAGCAAGTCTGAACCTCATGTTAATACTTGATGCATCTCCAGCAATGCTCTATGGAGTCATTGGTAAGACCATGCTTGAAGAATCTATTAGAGTGATATCAGGTATAGCATCTGTTACACTTGAACGTGGAGACTGGGTTGGTTTAGCAGTACGTAGTATAAGACCATTATTACTTAGACAAGGTAGAGGCAGGGTACATTATGGTAGACTATTGAGGCAAATATCAATGATCGAATGGAGTAGAAAATATCCTGATATTACAATGGCAGAGCTCATAAGACAATCACTTGCACTTATACCTCGTAGAGCCAAGAACATATTCCTTGTATTCCTATCTCTAGATCCAACTGTTTATCCAAAGGATAAATTGAAGCAGGAAGTTAATGAGCTCATAAAGATCCATTATAGACTTGCCTCGTTAAACCATAGTATGGTTATTGTCTCTCCTCTACCGGAATTATATGAGATAAGGCACTTAACAGGTTTTGAAGCAGCCTTGTACCTTGCTACATCATATAGAGCTTTCGAAAAAGCTAGATCTTATGCTTATGAATTACAGAGAAATGGGATAAGAGTTATACAAGTCGGGCCATCAAGTCTATTACCTAGGCTCATAAGATTTATTGAGACTTATAGGTCTTTGGTGGCCTAGAATGAAGAGTTTAAGAGCTGGGGTTATGGGTAGGTATAGGCTTAGGTACTCGATAATATATTGTATATTAATAGCTTATCCATTGTATAAGATCATATTATCTGCCCAAGTGCTAGACACTGTTTTTCAAATGATAATATATTCCTCCATAGCTCTAATTGCTATAGGTATATACTTCTTTCTCCCAGAGGTCATTATATTATCATATATAATATCGGGCACGGTATACCAGGTTCTTGGAACACCCGGTGCACCATCTCTTTATGAGATGCTTGTCTATACGTTATTGATTCTTCATGGCGACGCTCTTACAAGGTTATTGACTATGGGTATAGGTATTAGACGTATACGTGCCAGTCTCTTAGGCATAATATTTTCGATTTCTTTAGTATTCATAATAATAGGCACGTATTTAATGATCTCATATAGTTTGGCAAATGTATTTATAGAATTAACAAACTATGCAAGTACAGGCAATATAATAGCTAAGATGGTTATTGGCTATTTTCTAGAGACAAGAATTGGCAGTATAATTCTTTTTACACTAGTGGCCTTAGCCGTTTATTATGTTCTTTATAACTATATAAATGGTCTTCTATCTGACACGATATTACTGTCAAAAGAGTATGTAGCTGATCGTTTAAAAAACTATTTTAGAGAAGTTATAACCAGGTTTCATGAAGGAAGACTATGGCATCAACGCATGTTTACAAGATCATTTCTCATAGTGATAGTATTCTTTACTTGGGCTCTAATATCACCCATTATACTAACTATAATGAATTTCCTTAATTGGTTAGTGCCTTATAAAGCTATGAGATACGGCTTTAGCTCCATATTATCATTAACCATTGCGTTCTTAATCTATAGTTTATTACGTAGAAGATTAATTAATTTAGTACAATTTATTTTCACTCCAAAACCTATAGAACTCAAAAAAGGTGAATTAAATCGTTCTTATACATCATTAATAGTATCAATAGGTATTCTTGCATCATATGTTATTGTATTCGCTATATTCTATCCTAACAAGATAATTCATGCCCTATATTTACTAATAGGACTTGATACTCCTAAATATGATTTCGAATTATATAGATATATCATGATAATGGATAAGGGATTTATAAGTCTTTCTAAGCAGTTACCTTATTTAATGAATAGGTATATAGATCTTGTTGAAACGGAGTTTAACTGGTTAATAGAAGTAATTAAGACAATAATTAATATACTATGGGGTTAGATATGCCTGCTCGGGACTATATTACACCTATATCTGGGTTAATACTCTTATTCTTTAGTCTCTATATGTTCTATAATGGAATAGTATTAATGAGTCTATATCGTGATGTAGCTTCAAGTTTATTATCTATACTTATAGGCTTTGTAACTCTTAGTGGAGGAGTAACACTTATACGTACATGGTCCTTAACAAGGGTGTATAGCAGTGAAAAAGGATCTGGTGAAGAACGTAAAGGCTCTAGTGAAGAAGGTTCTGGGAAATAGTTTTGCTCATGGCTATCCACATGTTGAACGCGTTTATCGAATTGCATGGGATATTGTTAAACATGAGAAATTAAATATAGATCCATTGGTACTGGATCTATCAATATATTTACATGATATTGGCCGCGTATTGGGAGAACCACATGCCTATTATTCAGCTATATTTGTGAGATCATATTTATCGGAACTCGATGTAGACACTAATGTCATAGAAAAAGTTACTAATGCTATTCTATACCATAGTTTTTCGTACGCTAGAAAACATGGTATAAGGCCTATTTGTGAAGAAGCAAAAGTACTTAGTGACGCAGATAAATTGGATGCATTAGGAGTTGTTGGTTTTCTAAGAGTATTCCATTATAGCTGGGAAAATGGTAGAACTTTAGAGGAAACAATCAACCACTTCTATGAAAAAATATTTAAACTACATGAATTAATGCATTATCGATACTCTAGACAAAGAAGTCTCCTGCTTCTTGAATGGACAAAGAGGTCACTTAATCAATTTCTACAAGAAATAGGCTATAGATTATAGAAGTGGTTCAGACAGGGGTTCGTCTATCAATCACTGCCTATCCGGCTCATTAGCGGCGAGCTTCAACATCTATTTAATAACTATTTTTCCTTAGGGTAATATATTATATTCCCCTTGTCCATTACATGTATTTTTGTATGGGTGATTAGAGGCCGTGGCACTATATGGTATTGTTTATTCAGTAAATGATCCTGCTGGCATGGGGATTGCTAGCAAGATTATAGAATTTCTTGATCCTAAGCCCTGTAATGTATGCATTGATTCTAAGACTTGTTTTTGCAGTGGAAAATTCATATTAGCTGGTTTTAGAGAAGATGTTATTTATTTTGATTTCCTAGACCAAAGACTTCCTTCAAGTGTCAATAAATACATTGTTTTATCGAGGCATAGTAGTGCTAAAAAGGTTAAAAGCTATACAGTTCATCACACGGGTAATCCCGGTAATGAGGCTCCTTATGGAGGTAAACCTAGATCATTTGCTGTAGCAAGCCCGCCAGTAACATACACATTATTGTTACTCCTAAGAAAATATGCTCGAGAATACAATAGGTTGGAAGAATATGAAGTTAGCTATGAGGCAACACATCATGGGCCAACTGAAGTTAATAAACCATTAACATTTATAGAAATAGGTAGTACATTAGACGAATGGACTGACGAGGTAAATCATACTGTTTTAGCAGAATCAATTATTGAGTTTCTATCTATTGGTGAAATGGAATGTAAGCCAGTACTAGGTATAGGAGGAGGACACTATCCGAGAAAACATACTAGGAAAGCCTTTGATGAAGGTTATTGTTATGGACACATATTTGCAAAATATGCATTACCATATTTAAATAAACATATATTATTAAAAGCATTGGAGCGATCAATTCCTAGACCGAGGATCATAATTGTTGAAAAGAAAGGTACAAGGAAAGAGCATAGAGATCTTATTGAGGAATTCGTTTTGGCAAGTAATTTATCTATAGAATACATATAATCTCTTATTTAGAAGTTATTTCCTTTAATATATTAATTAACTGTATATTGTAAGGTAGAGGTACTAATATGGAGAAGACAGTACGTAACTTAACCTTATCAATAATATTGGAAACCGGATCTATGTTATAATAGTCTATATAAGAACCATAAAATGAGCGTAATTTACTATATAGATCCTCTATATCTTTTAGAAAACCATATGAGTACAATGTTGTTACAGTGAATATTATTAAATCCCATGAATAATGGATTTCATTACTTGTTTCTATGGCTTGTTCTGCATCAACTACATAAATCTCGCCATGATCTGTAATGATAAAATTAGTATATTTCGAGTCACCCAAAGCATATTCTGCTTTATGTATTTTTGCCAGTATATGTGCTAGTTCAACAAATCTTAGATGAGGCATGTCGGGGTGAAAGATTTTTCCTTCAATATACTCTCTCTTCATAAAAAGATTATCCCAGTCAATATCTATAATCTTTGGTGTACATACATTTCCAGGTTTCTTATTAAAGAAGTCAATCTCTCTATTCATACGGTCCCTAGGACCAGTTACATATGGATATATTTGTAATGGTATGGATAAACTCTTTATTATAAACCATTTGACTAAACCCGGTTC
>CAZITZ010000083.1:0-6395 GCA_964542295.1 uncultured Desulfurococcaceae archaeon | reverse complement strand
TTAAGCGGGTTTCTGTGGATGGGCGGCTTATTATTGACCCACTGCAGCCCGCCGCCTTTGACCGCTCGGCCACCCCGGCTTCTACTATTTGTCTTTGTCTTGTTTGGGGTAAATATTTATTGTTTTGACAGATCTATTTCTATCTTTTCTTCCGGAGGCTTTATCGTTGCCGTATATGTTTTTGCACCTACTTTTACTATATAGGTACCAGGAGATTCCTCTCTAACTTCTACTTCTCTCTCGCCTCCACCTAGGGACAACTTTAACTTCGCCTTAAATACAACACCAGCTAAGGGAAATAGTTTCGCTAATATAGGTAATTGTTTTAATAATGGATTTTTCATTAACGTATTAGTCTTATATTCTAGAAATGCTGTAACAGCTGTAGTTATTAATGCTATTTCATCTGGTTTAAGGCCCTCCTCTTTAATCTTTATCTCAATCTTCTCTCTAATAGTAGTTGGCTTAGGCTTTTCTATAGCGATCTCCGCTTTACTATGTATTAGTCTTGGGAACAAGCCAAGTATTATAGCTAGTAACGCAAGTATAGAAAATACAACAAGTACTCCAATAATTGATACAATTAATGCATCATAGAATATAGGTATAAATAATATGATCAAAACCTATACACCTCCTAGCCTAATAATGATAGGAATACGCCAGCAACTATTGCAGTACCTATTACACCTGCTACATTAGGCCCCATAGCATGCATGAGCAAGTAATTATCTGGATCCTCTTCACTAGCAAGTTTCTGTACAGTACGAGCACTCATAGGCACGGCACTAACTCCCGCAGCCCCAATCATTGGATTAACTTTTTCTTTCACAAATAAATTCATGATTTTTGCAAACAATACACCAGCAGCAGTAGCCGAAGCAAAAGCTAATGCACCAAGGCCTATGATCATTAGTGTAGCAGGCCTTAAGAAAAGTTCGGCCCTCATAGTACTTCCAATACCTAGTCCAAGAAATATAGTTACAATGTTCATAAGCTCCTCGCTAGCAGCCTTAGATAGTCTCTCAACAACACCGGACTCTCTAAATAAATTACCAATCATAATCATACCTATTAATGGTATAGCTGATGGTACAAGAAAGCCTACAACAACCATCGTAACTAATGGAAATATTATCTTCTCAGTCTTACTAACTGGACGGAGTTGCTTCATCCTAATCCTTCTCTCCTCACAACTAGTCAACGCCTTAATAACAGGGGGCTGTATTAATGGTACCAACGCCATATAGGAATATGCTGCAACAGCATTTGCGGCTAATAAATGTGGTGCTAGTTTAACTGTTAAATAGATCGTTGTAGGCCCGTCAGCCCCGCCTATGATTCCTATAGAAGCTGCTTCCTTAAGGTTAAAACCTAGTGTAATCGCTGTTATTAATGCTATAAATACACCAATCTGGGCAGCAGCACCAAGCAATAATGATTTAGGATTAGCTATCATTGGACCAAAATCTGTCATAGCTCCTAGTCCAAGGAATATAAGTAAAGGAACTACCTCAGTATCGATAAGATATGTTTTCACAAGATATAATAGTCCATGAGGAGGCTCAGTTAGTGTTTGTAGCGGTAAGTTTACAAGTATAGCTGTAGCTCCAATTGGTAAAAGTATTAATGGTTCATAATTCTTTTTGATAGCTAGATAGACAAGTAAGAGTCCTATACAAATCATTACAATATTGCCAAGTGTGATATTAAATACCCCAATATTATTACTCAATATTTCCACTAATTCTGCTCCATCCATTAAAATCACCTTAGCCTAAGCTATAACTATTAATGGCTGATCAGATTCAATACGCTCTCCTTCTTTAACAAGTATTTTAATTATCTTACCATCCCTAGGGGCGAGTATATCAGTAGCCATTTTCATTGACTCAAAAGTGACCAGCTTCTCACCCTTCTTCACATACTTACCAGGTTCAACATGTATTTTTAGGATCTTTCCTGCCATAGGAGCCCTTATAATCTCTCCTTCAATACTTTCTTTAACAGTTTTAGAAGCCTCATAAACTTCTGATGTACCAATGGATTGCATAACCTGCGGCGATGGTATATAGGGAGAGGATGATAACGCTATAGCCTTTAAATCCACTCCTTCAACTCCGACCTTATATTCCCTGCCATTTACGATGATAGTAACAACTTTTCTATATACAGGAGGCCTTTCTATAACTTCAATCTTTCCTTCTTTTCTAAGTCTAAAGAATTCCTTCGCAACCTCAGGGAAAAGACAATATGTTAGAATATCTTCTTCCTTCATAAGATATCCCATGGATTCGAGATCCTCACGGCACTTCTCAAGCTTAGGTTCAAGTAGGTCTGCTGGGCGAACCGTGATTTCTTCTTCACCCTTTAAGATCATCTTTTTAATTTCATCTTTAATTGGTGCAGGGGGCCTACCATATAATCCTTTAACATAATTTACAACTTCCTTAGCAATTACCTTATATTTACCAAATAATACATTCAACACAGCTTGAGTACCAACAATTTGAGATAAAGGTGTAACTAGAGGCGGCCATCCAAGATCTTCTCGTACTCTAGGTACTTCTTCAAGAACTTGATCTAATTTATCTAATGCATCCTGTTCTCTTAATTGAGCTATGAGATTAGAAAACATTCCACCCGGGATCTGATGTACTATTACATCGGGATTAGGTAACAATATTCTAGGGTTCAATAGGTGAGCATAATTTTGTTCTATAGTTTTTCTAAGATACTTAGAAATCTCTTCAATAACCGACATATTGATCTGTGGTCTCTTATTCTGTGGAAGAGCGTGATACACAGATTGTATACCTGGCTGGGCTGTACCAAATGCTAATGGGCTTATAGCTGTATCTATGTAGTCGGCCTCAGCCTCTACAGCCATGAGATAAGTTGCTACAGCCATTCCTCCCGTCGAATGCGTATGTACATTAACAGGTACCTTAAACTCCTCTTTAATTGATTTTACAAGTTTGTAAGCAGTTATCGGATCAAGTATTCCAGCCATATCCTTTATAGTTATGATATCAACTCCTAATGCAAGAAGTTCCTCAGTAAACTTTAGATAATAGTCAATTGTATGTACTGGACTAATTGTATAACATATAGCGCCTTGCACGATAGCGCCGACCTCCTTAGCCTTCTTAATACTAACCCTCATATTACGTGGATCATTTAATGCATCGAATACACGGAATATATCGATACCATTCTTATAAGCCAGTTCTACAAATTTAATAACAACATCATCAGGATAATGCCAGTATCCAACAAGGTTTTGAGCACGTAGTAGCATTTGAAGCTTGGTTTTACGGACTCTTTCTCTTATTAATCTTAATCTTTCCCAAGGATCTTCACGGAGAAACCTTATTGCTGCGTCAAATGTAGCTCCTCCCCAAACTTCTAAACTATAAAATCCCACTCTATCAATGATCTCAGCTATTGGAAGCATATCTCTTGTCCTGAACCTTGTAGCTAATAATGACTGGTGAGCATCTCTCATCGTAGTATCAATTATTTTAACAACCATAATTATTCCTCCTTTAATTTATTGACTTAAGCTAATAATACTCCAATTATTACATGTACTATCATTTTATCATAACTCTTAGTTGTAGATTATATTTTATTCCCATAAATAACCCATTAGATCCATATATTACTTCTCCCTAGCTTTAAGTTAATATATAGAAAGTAAGGCCATGTTATTAAGTAGGATCTTAAATGAGTAGAATAATACATTGGGATAAAAAGTACGATAGATTATTTAAGGATTTAGCTTAGTTTATAACTGTATTTAAAGGCTAGTAGATTTAGCTTATGGTGCATAATATGCCTTACACACTTGAAGAACTAGCTATAGTCCTTGGTAAATTGGTTGACTATGGCATTGATTTCGTAATAATAGGTGATACAGTTGTCCAATTAGCTCTGAAAAAGAAGGAGCTCAAAGGAGATGTTGATCTTTTTGTAATAAAACCCAGTGTTATAGTTGATGAACAAGTTTTCATCGATATAGCTGAGAAGGAGAAATGGCTTTATACAACTACAGAAGCAGGAACGCCAAAGCTTATAGCTAGAGTTGATGACAAAGAAATTCCTATTGAGCTATACGAAAATATATTTGATATCTATATACCAGAAGAAATCATTAGCTCTGCCAAATCAATAAATGTAAAAGGCAGGAAGATCAGAATCATTAAACCTGAAGAATACTTAGTGCTTAAAGCTAAACAAGGAGTAGATATAGATAAGCTAACTAGTTATATAAGAGATCTTAAACATATTGATCGTAAGTTATTGATAAAAACTATTAATTTAATGCCTGATGAGGAAAGAAAAGTAATAATCCATAGACTTAAGGAGGCAGGCTTAACTTTTTAATAACCTTATAATCTCTTCTCTATACTGGTAAAATTATGGTAAGTCTGTGGAAGAAGTACGTTTACGCAGTAATATATGCTGTTTCAATGGGAGAAAAGATAAAGCCCATACAAGAGAGTATTAGAAGATCTCTCAATAAATATCATTTATCAAGTTCGAAATTTGATAGAAAAGTTTCTGGATTAACATATAATATTTTCAGGAATTTAGGATTAATTGATCAAATTATATATTCCATGACAAAGATTAATATTAAAGAATATGATTTATTCATAAGAGGCATCCTAAGAATAATAGCATATATATACCAGCTAGATAAGTTAAGTAGCTCTGAAACTAAGAAAACAATAAGAAAATATTGTATTAAATATCTATTTGAGAAATATCCACTTTATAAAGCAATTGAAATCAAGAATTATATAACAATATTAAGTTCAAATAAATGGACACCTATCACAGATGAAGAGAAGATCATGTTAAAATATAAGGTATCTCCAGAACTCTATACAGCTTTGTATAAAGCGTTTAAGTTATTAGGAGAGGACCTTGATACATTCTTGATAGAGACTTTGAAACCTTTGCCCCATGTATTTAGAGTTAACTCGCTCAAGGCATCAAGAGATGCTATCATAAAGTATCTCAGAGATTCTGGTTATAGTGTGGAAAAAGGCAAGTACAGCAATCAAGCCGTAAGAATATATGGTAGTTTGGGTAAAGAGGTTTTAAGACTAGTAGAAACAGGGATTCTAGTACCACAAGATGAATCAAGCATGGTAGCCGTTGAATTACTTGATCCATGGGAAAACATGGATATAGCCGATCTATGTGCTGCTCCTGGAGGAAAAACAACATACATTGCTGAAAGAACAAGTTTAAGATCACGAATATATTCATTTGAATTATACAAAGACCGTGTTAAAAGATTAAGGCTTCTCCTAGAGAGGACAGGGACTGAAAAAGCTGTTCAAATATATGTCATGGATGCAAGAAGGGCGGTCGAAAAACTTGGAACAAATTCTATGGACAGAGTATTAGTTGATCCCCCTTGCAGTACCACAGGGGCCTTAGCCAGAAACCCGGATGTTAGATGGAGGTATAATGAAAAAGATGTCGAGAAATTAATTGAGTTACAATATGAAATACTTGAGGCTGGCTGGAAAATTCTGCGGCGTGGAGGCCTCCTACTATATACTACATGTAGTGTTCTTCCATGGGAAGGAGAGTATGTTATTTCAAAGTTTTTAAAGAATAAGGGCGATGTTGAGATTATTAAATTAAGTAAACCCTTTACACGATCTAGGATCTTACCTAGTACTATGAGATCTTGGCCTCATAGACACGGAGTTATAGGTTTCTATTATGCTTTAATGAAGAAGAAATAATTAAATAGGATTCAATGCTCTATCTCCAGCATCTCCTAGTCCTGGTACAATGAAAGCCTTATCATTAAGCTCTGGATCAATAGTTAAGACATAAATATTTACATCATTAAATAGATCTAATATCTTTTTGACTCCATACTTGCTAGCAACAACCGATGCTATTATTACTTTCTCACATTCTCTCCTTCTAACTATTTCAAGTACTTTCACCATGGTGTTCCCGGTTGCCAGCATGGGATCAGCTATGATAGTGATAGTCCTCTTTAGACTCTCCGGCATTCTTTCATAATATACTTCTACGCGAATATCTTTATCCTCCTCAAATCTTCTTGCAGCAATGAATCCTAAACCTGCCCATGGAAAAGCTTCATGTATTCCTTGAGCTAATGGTACACCCGCACCAAGTATTGCAATAATCCATATATTTGTATAGGGCTCTATACCTTTTGCCTTAGACAAAGGCGTTTCAACAGTTATTTCCTTCCACATAAGCTCCCTTGAAATCTCATAAGCAAGGATGAATCCTAGCTTCCTCATAACCTCTCTAAATTTTGGTGGCAACGTATTCTTGTTCCTTAAAATAGTTAAGAGATACTTAGCTAATGGATTATCTATTATATATAC
>CAZITZ010000082.1:2252-6500 GCA_964542295.1 uncultured Desulfurococcaceae archaeon | reverse complement strand
TTTTCTATTTTTTCTAAAATACTCGGGTCTTCTTCAATAAGATCCTCAATACTATGTGTTGCAGTTAAAGAGACTCCATCACGATCGGCATCTATTATGAATTCATCTATAATCCCTGCGCCCATGAATAGTATCCATACATTGAAATCATCAAGATCTATTCCATAATCTTGCAGCCAATAATTGTTTGTATCAAGAGTTGATAATATATATTCTTCTAGGCTGGAATGCGTTAATATGCCGAGTTCCATGAGATCCATAAATCCATTGATTATTTTATCTAAGTTTGAAATTTCACCATAATTATGTTTTTCAACAAATGATATAACTTCATCAAGATCATATAGTAGGAATTCACGTACAAACCTTTGTATAAAATCCCGTAATTCAACGCCATATTTATTAAGTACCTTCTTAGCATGATTTATTGTCTCTTCATCAAGTTTAACTGTTATTTCAGTCATGGTTATCACCAGTCATATAGGAATACATGGCTATACCTTAAATAGTATATCTATTTTTAGTCAGCAATAATATTGCCGATATCATCAGGTATTCTATAGCCTGGATATTTCTTGACAAGTTTCTTTATCTGTTCTCCTTGGAGATATTCTATGAATTTCTTAACACTATATTTTTTCAAACTGTCTTTTTGGATAAGGAAGTCATAATGCTCCCAAGTAATGGGAATGAAGTCTAGATCATATTTCCATGCAACATACTCTATAGCTATACCTGCATCTGCTCTTCCCTGTTTAATAGCTGCGGCAATAGCCGTATGTGTCTTGACCTCATAGCTATAACCCTTAATTTTCTTAATCAAATCTTTAAAGTCCATATTCATGTTCCTTGCAAGATTTTTCAGAAATATGTCTAGTAGAACACGGGAGCCTGCACCACGTGTACGATTAACAATGACTATATCGTCGCGGAGGAAGTCGCGGACTCCACGAATATTTTTGACGTTTCCCTTGGCGACTACAATACCTATTCTCCTATCATAGCCTCTTATAAGTACAGCTTTATTACGCATACCTAGTTTTTCCATGAATGGTATATTGTATATTCTAGTTTCTTCATCAAGTAAATGAGTTGGAGCAATATCTGCTTCACCTCTACGAATAGCATACCATCCTCCAAGACTACCTGTAACAATAACTCTTGTGGAATTCATTAGATCAGCATCTACAAGGATCCTATAAATAAATGGATCATTGCTTCCTATAATGACTAGATCGGGTATCCTATGTTCTGAACTAAATAATTCAACATCGATTATTTCATTCTCTAGATAGAGATCTCTATTGTTTTCCAAAATAGCATAGCCATCACTATTAACAAGCGGTGAGATATTGCCGCTCTTCATAGAAACTGGATATGCTACTAAAACATCTCCTCTATGAACAAGAGCAATTGGTAATAACCATGTTCTTCCAAGAGGTTTTCTAATTCTATAAGCTAGTCTAGCTCTAACCTTTCTAACGGGAGGTATTCTAAGGCCAGCTAAGCGGGCAATAATGGGCTTAACAACTTTATGAAGAACCATATAACATGATAACGGAAACCCTGGAAGGCCGAAAATCAATTTTCCATTAGCAATCGCCACAACAGTAGGCTTACCTGGTTTAATAGCGAGTCCATGTATGATTACTCCTGGTTCTCCAAGAGAATTAAATACGCGATACACTAGATCCCCTAAACCAGCTGATGTGCCTCCACTTGTTATTATAACGTCATACTCCTCTAATGCTTTTACAAGTCTTTTATAGATTATACTATAATCGTCAGGCAGTCTTCCATGGAATACTGCATCTATACCAAGTTCCCGTAGGCTAGTTGTTATTAAGTAACCATTAACATCATATATCTTTCCATCAAGTAGATCTTCTCCGGGTTCAACAATCTCATTACCAGTAGAGTAAACTGCAACCTTTACTTTACGGTAGACTTTTACATACTCTATTCCAAGGCCAGCTAATAACCCTATTTCTTTTGATCCTAAAAGTGTACCTTTTAACAATATTAGATCACCTAAACTAATATCACCTCCTGTAAAGGCAATGTTTTCTCCAGGTGAGACGCTCTTATATACGAATAATTCATCTCTACTTCGTGAAGTATACTCCACCATAACAACAGCATTTGCTCCCCTAGGGATCATGGCTCCAGTAGCTATTTCAATAGCAGAACCTTTAGAAACTTCGATACTAGGTTTAACTCCTACTTCAATAGACCCGGAGATTATTAACTTAACAGGTCTATTTTCATCAGCTCCATATGTATCCTCAGCTCTAACAGCATAGCCATCAACTTCGCTTCGATCAAAAGGAGGATGATCTATTGGTGCGTAAATGTCTTCTGCCAAGACTCTACCAAGGGCATTAATCAATTTAATATCTTCAACTCCCAAAGGCCTTAAACTAATATATTTATTAATTATACTAGTTACTTCATTCAAATCTATAAGTTTATGAAAGATCTTCCTAGACAATATAATACACCTTAATCCTAAATCACTTAGAACTCGATAATAAATAGTATTCAGATCAACTATTATGTAATTCAATTAAAGTATCAATAAGTATTAATAATTCCTTGATAAACGTATCCTTATTTAGCTAGGTATATATAAAGCCTTATATCAACACTACTTTTATTACCAATGTATATGAAGCCTCTTAAATAAATTATATATTCACCATAGTATTTCTCCGAAGGATCTAATCTAATATATGTTTCATTATCTACTATAGCTCCTTTATATGAATATGAATACTTACTATGTTTTATAACAATACCAAGCCCATATTCTTTAACATTACTCATTCTTAAAACTATGTATAGTGTCTTGTTATGAAAAGATTCATTAATCTTTATAGAACCTATTGGATATCCTGGATAATCAGGTACATATGGAGGTAGATCAATGTATTTTAATCCATTATGTGTGAACATGTAATATGAATTATTCATTAAATTGCCAAAATGAAGGGAAATATTCTTAAACAATATCATTTTTTCTCCAGTACTAGTTAATTCATTTCTTAATGTAATAGTTGTTTTGATAATATTTTCATTCTCTAATACCATAAAATGAGCAAAGATAATTATTGTTATTATTAATGATACTATGATAAAGAATACTATATAAGTTAGAGTTCTATTCATAATATACTATCACCTCAGTCGAAACCTCCTTCTTCATCTCCGAACGGATCATTAAAGATGGGCATTTCATCATTAATCCTCTACTATAGAGTTATTTTTGGTCACCTATATCTTCTTTAAATACTAATGTTATTTGAAAGCAAATGAACTTTAACTTGTTCTCCCTTTTCATAGCCCTCATGATCTTCTGGTATTATTATATATCCATGGCTTTTCGCTAAACTAGATATTATACTACTTCCTTTAACCATGTAAGGTATTGCATAGAAAGTATTACTGTCTCTTTCAAGGAGAACTCGTACAAAGCTTCTATAGCCTACTTGATTAACAACTCTTTGCCTCAAATATGCTGTGATATATGGATTTAGAGGAGGCTTAGAGCCTAGCCATAAATAAAGTAGAGGCTTGACAAATGCTTCGAGACCTACCCATGCAGCAACCGGATTGCCGCTTAAGGCAAATAATGGCTTATTATTTATAATGGCTAAACTCGTTGTTCTACCAGGCCTCAAAGCTATACCTCTAATGATCCATAAACCGTATTTATCGACATAATCAGGTACTAGATCCTTCTCACTAACACTTGTACCACCAATGGTTATCACAATATCAGATTCCTTAAACGCCTTATTCAAAGCATTAATAAGTTCTTCAAGACTATCCGGTACTACACCGTATCTATGTGGATTTATGAAGCCTAAGCCTTCAAGATATTTTTCAACGAGAATATCTGTTGATGTAAACTTTTTTCCTGGTATAAGTTGGCTCTCTAGATCTACTAATTCATCTCCTATAGCTACTATACCAATATTTAAGGGCTTATATACACGGATCCTTTTAACTCCGAGACTAATGAGTAATGTTATATGGTATGGATTAATCTGTGTACCTTTTTTGATTATAAGTTCCCCTTTTCTAACATCATCTCCAACTCGATTGACATTGGCATAAATAGGGACTTGCCTAATAACCTCTATTTCACCATCAACTCTATATGTATCCTCATACATTATAACAGCATTAGCTCCCGGCGGTAAAGGAGCACCAGTATATACTTCTATTGCCTCTCCAAACTCTATT
>CAZITZ010000082.1:0-2152 GCA_964542295.1 uncultured Desulfurococcaceae archaeon | reverse complement strand
TGGATCTAAAATATGGTATTCTCGTCGTCAGCGATAGCGTATATAGTGGAGAAAAAGAAGACGTGTCTGGTAGACTAGCTAAATCAATTATTGAAGATAAAGGCTATACCGTAAATAAATATACTATCATACCCAATGATTATAAGCTAATCCTACATAAAGTCTTAGATCTGGTTAAGGAGTGCGATGTAGTTATTGTTATAGGAGGTACAGGGCCTAGTCCAAGAGATATTAGTATTGATGTCATTGAGAAAATTTCATGGCGGACATTACCCGGATTTGGAGAAATATTTAGATATTTAACATTCAAACGCCAAGGCTTTAAAGCCATCTATAGTAGGGCTGGATTATATATTGTTGATAAATCTGCTGTTATCGTAACTCCCGGTTCTCCAGATGCTGTAAAAATTGCTCTTGAGATAGTACTGGAATCCATAGATCACGTTATAGAAGAAATTAGGAGACTTAAGGGTATTCATAGAAAAGTTTAGTTTAGTCTTATGATAGTGTTCTATATTTCGATATATTGAATAAGTAGATTATTGGATATTGAATAGAATAATATATATTATATGTAGGGTAATCTAATTAATGGTGGACGTATTGCCTATCGTCAGAACAGGTCCTGTTAGAGTAAGTGGTTATGCCATAAAATTAAGAAGAGTAGTTAATGCTGTTCTTCGGGACATGTATAAGAAGGGTGAACTAAATTCTAAGAAGATTAATGAACAAATATCCGATCTTAATGCAAAGATCTATAATATACTTGTTGAAAGATTTGAAATACCTAAAGAAGCAATTACTAACATTATCTTAGATTTTGATATTGCTGAAGGCAGTTTAAAAGTAAATAATATTGAAATTGAAATTTATGATAAGGATGAAATTCTTAGTAGGAATACAACAAATGAAGTTAAAAAGCTCTTGGGTCTAGCATAAATATATTTGATTATTAGGAAGCTTATGTATTAATGGATAAAGTATTTATTATTATACCATCTTTAATAATATTCTCCAAGTAGCCACCAATTACCTATACTTACATTTCTTAAACCATTCTTTTTAGCAATTTCATATGCCCGTAGAGCATGGCTTCTACTAGTAGGTGGAAGATCTAGCATGAGATAGTCTGGATGAAATGCAAGTAGTCTAAATGGTATATCCCGATCAAGGTCTGCCAAGAAACGAGTTATACCATCGATCTCGTGATCATCGATATATCCGGGGACAAGTAATGTGCTAACAACAAGTAATGGAGGCTCTTTTCTAATATCAATGTATTTGGCTATTCTCTCAATATTTTTAATTACAAGTCTACCGTCATTGCCAGTTAAAGCATAGTAGACCTCTGGAGACCAGGCTTTAAGATCAACCTTGATAATACCCCCTGTCTCAAGACTAAGTTTTATAGCTTGTTCAAGAAGATCCGGGTTCATTAATCCATTAGTCTCCCAGCAAACTCGAAACACTTTAAGCCCGATCTCCCTAGCTTTCCTGATCATTGCACGAGAAGCAGCTAATGCATGTATTATCTGAGGCCCTGGATCACCTCCAAAGAAACAAACGCACGTTGTCTTTGGTGATACCGCTTTAACAAGATCTTTTACTTCCATTACGGGATAGCCTTTAGAAGCCATATCACGGTATTCCCAATTTTGACAGAATAAACAATTAAGGTTACATGCTCCATAAAATACTGCTATATTGTAGTAACCTCTTTCAGGCCCCTTTCTAGACAAGGAGTACTTTGGATAACCAGCCCCTGTTGCTCCAGGGCAAACCCAATCTGCTACACAATTTGTTGGATGAGGGTCAAAGTAGTACATACCAGTTGCCTTAAGCGGTGAACCAGTTTTATAGACTATTCTTCCATTAATATTGATCGTTAAACCACAATAACCCATGCCCCCTGCAGGTATTTGACATGAATTACCGCAAATATTACATTTCACACCACTAGGATCTCTCGGCGGCTCTATTGGGAGTTTATGTCTTAACCTAGCATTTACATGCTTTTCTCTAACAATGGGATATGATTTATTCCATTTATTCCTTATACACTCTATACATAGAGATATTGCACTTGATATTAGATTACTTGATTTACCACATAATCTACACTTACCCATGGCTGTATCATGTATATTATTAG
>CAZITZ010000081.1:1267-6656 GCA_964542295.1 uncultured Desulfurococcaceae archaeon | reverse complement strand
GATTTATTTAGCGATGCACTGGATCCATGGCCACTAAACTCATTCCTACCCATAACCATTATAATAATTCCAATAATCAATGCGATAGCGGCATTACTAATTATGTTAAGACGTAAGAAAAGAGCTATACAAACATAATTGTTAGATCCTTTTTATTCAACACGTAATTCTTTTAATATATCTAGCATACTTAACCATAGCCGCTAGAGACGATACTGCTCTTTCTGGACTTGGATAAGCTGGTACACCGTTCTTATTGAGTATCTTCATGGCCTCGAAAGTATCTATACCCCCAACCATTCCAACGACAACTGGTTTACTTGAACCCTTATACAACTTTATTGTGTCGATAAGTCCTTTAGCAAGATCTCTTGGATCAAGTATTGCTGTTCTACAATAAAGTACAACAATATTATCTATTTCGGGAGATTCAAAGGCTATTTGTAAAGCCTTAATATAGTTTTCAACACCTGCTTGTCCGGTTAAATCAATGGGGTTTTTAGGGCTTCCAAACCATGGCATTATACGATGGAATCGATCCTTAAGTTCAATACTTGGAGTAATGAGGTTAACACCATATTCTTCGGCTGCATCAGTAGCTAGTACACCAACGCCTCCACCATTTGTTATGATAATTGTCCTATCTCCTCTGGGTACTGGTTGATTAGCGAAGGCACGTGCCCAGTCAAACATTTCCTCAACAGTTTTAGCTCTCAATACACCGGTTTGTTTGAATGCAGCATTATATATATGATCCATTCCAGCGAGACTACCAGTATGACTAGCTGCTGCAGCAGCTCCTCGTCTACTTCTCCCAGCTTTTATAATAATGACGGGCTTTTTCTTAGTCACCTCTTTCATGATCTCCATAAACTTCTTACCAGTATTTGGCTTTAAACCCTCTAGATAAATAGTTATGACCCTAGTATGAGGATCATCAGCTAAATACTTGGATACTTCTATGACATCGATATCTATCATATTACCTATACTAATTAGTGCGCTAAGACCTATTTCCTCCATAACAGTCCATCCCATTAATGCAATACCTAATGCGCCACTTTGGGTTATGAAAGCTATATTTCCCTCACGTATATCCTTAGGGCCGAATGTTGCATTTAGTTTTGCAGGTGTATATGCTAGTCCGAATATATTTGGACCAAGAATCCTCATACTATATTCTCTAGCTATTTTAATCAGTTTCTGCTCAGCCTCAATATTACCCACTTCTCCGAAACCAGATGTTATAACTACAAGAACTTTAACTCCTTTCTTACCACAATCCTCTGCAACTTTCGGAACAATCTTTACTGGAACTGCTACAATAGCCATATCAATTTTATCTGGTACATTAAGAACCGATGGGTACGCCTTTAGACCAAGTATTTCATCAGCTTTAGGATTTATTGGATAGATCTTTCCTTTATAGCCATATTCTATTATATTCCTTAGAATAGTATATCCTATTTTACCTGGATGTCTAGAAGCACCTATAATGGCTACACTTTCAGGAGAAAATAATTCTTTTAAGTTTTCCACCAACTCTCCAGCCTCCGCTGATCCCTTTCCATGTCTATAGGATACATTAGACGTGGTATATTAATATATTTCAAAAGATTCTAAAAGAATTTCATTACACGCTTTAAATATTTCTTTTAAGCAATTCATATTCCTATTTTTCTTAGAAATAAAAATAATATATATCAATGTTATAAAAATATAGAGAGTTAGCTGTCGGATAGAAATAAATACAAATTTAATGCTTGAATATTTTCTTTAGTTCATCAATTGTCTGTCTCCTAGTAAATATGACTATCTCATCTCCTGTTTTAATCTCTAAATCCTCCCTTGGAAATATTAGTTCTTCGCCTCGGTAAATAGCCACAATTAAGGAGTCAGATGGCAAACGTATATCCTTAATTTTTATACCATTCATTCTATCTGGTATAATTGCTACATAGAATATAGCATCTCCACGTAATATAGTGCTTAGATTAGCTATATTCATACCCTTAAGCAATGCATGTATCTGTATAACAGCCAGCCTCGTTAACGAGACTACATTGAAGAAACCTAGACTAACAGCTAGTTTATGATAATCCTCATTTTCTATGACAACTATGATATTTCTTGCGCCGAGGCCGCGGGCATTAATTGCAGCTAATAAATTATCTTTATCATTACCAGTAACTACAACTACGTAGTCAGCTTTACTAACTTCAGCATCTCCGAGAACCTTGGGAGACACTGGATCCCCATGTAATACAGCGCAATCAAGCTCGCCAGCTATCTTCTTAGCAAGATCATAGTTAGATTCAATAATAGATACGTTATGTCCTTCAGCAATTAATTGTTGTGCTAACAAAATACCTACATTTGAAGCACCAACAATAATTATCTTCATTACCTATTCACCTAGTCTGCAATACCCAAAAGCTTCTCTAAAAACCTAACTAGCTCCGTATGAGTATATATAACAATATATTCTCTAATAGAACTACTTGTCCATGCAAAAGCTCTAGGAAATGGCGGCCTAAAATAGTATCTAATTAAGACAGTCCCGGTATCTATAAGCTTATTCAAGTTAATTACTTTGTCATCAATATAGAAGTATTTTCCCGAAGTAGTATTATTAATAACATATTCTATGGCATCATTAATATTCTTAAAATCACTACCTGGTCCGTAAATAATCATATCTTCAAAATACTTGTCTAATCCACTTTTCTTAATCCGATCTATTTTTCTTTCAACAGTATCGTCGGTACCAGATACTATATATAGATCGAAATCCATGTTTTTCAATTTATCAAGAACCTCTAAAACTTTGTCCATAAACTTAGAATATTTTATTCTTAAAAACCAGTATCTATCGATGAGTTTATCTCTATCAATATTCTTAAACACTGTAGAGTTTTTCGATAAGAAATCCCACCATATTCTATGATCCCATATGCCATAGTAATCCATTAGATCTTCAAACATCAGCATAGACTCAACAAATAATACTCTATTATCAATCCCAAATTCATATGCTAATTTCATATATACTGCTGGCAAACAAGAATAGCTATCAACTAAAGTACCATCAAAGTCATACATAATTGTATACATTAGATTAATCACCAGTTAAACCCATTTAACCTCTCCGAATATAGCTTTTATCCTCTCCTCAACTATATTAAACCAGTCTGGTATGCTTATCTCTTGGATACACCTATCCGGTGTATATGCCTTTATGTCTAATACGGGCGTTCCATCAAATAGATCGAGTTCATCTACATAAAGAAACCTCTTTTCTCTATTAATTAAGCGTACAATAGATAATGCTATAGGATTAGGTCTATGTGGCGAATCTGTACAAAATACGCCTATTTCTGGAAGATCATCTATTTTTATACCAAATCTTCTTAACCTTCTATGTCTAACCTTCAATACTTTTCTATGTTCAGGTCTAGTTAGATGAAGATATGCTATAACAATGATATGGGAAAAACCCTCTATTCCATCAAGTCCTTCCTCATATTCTGGAAAGATCTCGATAACTCCTTTAACACCGAAATAAGAGTTCTTGATTTCCTCGATAGTGGCATCAGTATGAACTACTCCTATAGGATTAAAACAGATTTCTTGAGCCAAGATAGTATCACCATTACCAAATCTATATTATAGTTAATCATGCATATATAATAAGCATATATACATACCAGTATAATGTGCTTTAGAACTGTCTGAAAAAAGTATATTTCAGGGTATTAGTGGTTTGGGAACATGGTTCATAAATATACATTAGTTACCTATGGATTAATACTTTTAACTATAATAATGCTGGTCTATGTGTTTCATGTTACAGGTTATGATCAAAGGCCTGAATATTTTGAATGGGCAATTTTATACTTTGGAAGCGCTATTATACAGGCCTATGCAGCTATAATAGCTGTGCCATTTACCATATGGGTCATCTATATGCAGTCTAGATACGGCTATATTCTTGTTAGACTATTCCTGAATAGAGTAATCTATCCATTTACGATACTCGGAGTAATAACTATTGTTACAGCAATAACCATGTCTTTAGAGAAAACAATATATGCGTATCATGCATTCATGATCGAGTTATCAGTAGCTCTTCTATTTTTGCCTCCAATAATCCATTATATAAGGGATTTAATGACAATGAGTCCTGAAAACGTAGTACGTACACTTCGTAAGGCAAGTAGTACAGTAGAGGAGTTTATAGCTGCTTCTCTGCATGTTCTAAGACTTGTCATGGTTGAAGCATATCCAGAGGAGAAGGCTATTAATAACATCCTTAAAATGATCTATGAAAACACTAGGGATGTGGAGAAACTAAAACTTTATCCCGACACATACCATAAATTCCGTGATCTACTCAAAACTATTGTCTATGAAGGAACGTATTTACCCGACATCTATCTATTAAAAGGCCTTATGAAGAATTTTATGATCTGGCTAGTAAGGAATAGGAAAGAACGAATTACACGATCATTCATAAGGTATTACCGAGCAATTTCTTTAAGATATATGGAGGAAAGACTCCCATCTGAAGGAATAGAGGATCTATTTATTGAACCAGTCATTGATACATTAAAAGCTTTAAAAGCAAAGAGAAGTATACTTGGCTACGCACTAGATCAATTAATTGCACTACTTCATAAAATAAAGCGTGCTGGAACTATAGGAGATATAACAAGTCTTGAAATGTGCCACATAACTAATATTGTTGAAAAACATGTATCAGGCCTTGAAACACTTAAGGAATATGAAAAGCTTCGAAGACTAATAAATGAAATTAGAGGGGAATTCTTGTGTGTATATTAGTTGGTATAATATTTTATATCGACTGATAAAGATACTTTGAAAAACTATATATTTAGGAGTAACTTAAACTCAACTACTCTTACCATCTATATTGATATAAATTTGAAGAGTAGAAATAGACTTAGTGATGTATTTAGCTTCTTAACTTGTCTATCATATGGGATATAATGGCCATTACGGTTACTACTTCTAGTCTTCCAAGAAACATATCTATTGATATGACGAGTTTAAGATACCACTTGATTGAATTGTTTAACAGAGAGGTTTGTAGGCCAACTGTACCTAATGCTGATGATATATTGAATAGACTGTCCATGAATTCGTATCCTGATAGTAGAAATATGATTAGTGATATAATTAATGCTATAATGTATAGGTTTATAACAAGTAAATGACTATATATTTCTTCATCGCTTATTGGCTTATCCTCGATCTTAACTACTTCAACTTGTTCTGGAGGGGAATATGCTTTTCTCAAACGCCTATGTAGTTCCTTGAATAAAATAATTAATCTATACTGCTTTATACCTCCACCAGTTGATCCCAT
>CAZITZ010000081.1:0-1167 GCA_964542295.1 uncultured Desulfurococcaceae archaeon | reverse complement strand
CTAAGTTTCCTAAATCTTATAATAAGATAATATCTTGTAAAGCTTTGTGCGCTTAAGAACATAAATATTATAGCTGGCCAGATAATTGCCTTTGGAAATACATTTGTAGCTGTAAATCCGCCTGTTGAAGTAGTTGTTAATGCATAGACTATTGCGCCATAAAAGTCTAAGCCAGATAATTTGTAGGTAATGAAAGCCATTAGAGTCAATGCGCCATAGAGTCCAAGAACAGCTCTTGCAATAATTTTAACACTCGGCATATAAGCCTCCTTACGCAAATGTGTAGCAAATAACTGATAAGCAACAGTACCTGGCTTCAGTAGAAAACCTATAGTCATAATAACTATGCCAACACCACCTATCCACTGTAGCCATGCTCTTACAAAAATAATCGTTTTTGGAAGCTCTTCCGTAGTAAACATTGATAATCCAGTAGTTGTTATCCCTGAGACACTCTCAAATAATGAATCCCATGGATCAAATCCATTTACCATCATTACAAGAGTATTAGCTAATGCCGGGAATAAGAAGGATATAACAGCTATATATAGAGAATCGGCATACGATATTTCTTCACGAACACTATTTCTCCAAAGAAGAAAGCCTAGTAATGCAATAATAAATGCAGTAATAAGATAATCTATAGTGAAGTCCTCCATATAAATTAATGAAACTATAGCTGGTGCAATAAATGATGAGCCAAGGAGAATGAGTACTAAACCAAGGTAGTACCTAACCCTACTAATCTTCAACTTCTTACAACCACGCTAACCTTTCTTAGGCTCAACTATAAAGCGATCGCTTCCCACATACCTCAATATAAATACCTTATCCCTATAAAAGCCTTGCTTAGGAACATATTCTGCAATACCATTCTCTACAGCCTCATACAATAATGTCTCAGGTACAAATAACCCGCAAAGTCCACACTTAAGACCCTTACCAGTAAACTCCATAATAGCTCCATCAAATGGACAAATAGATCTAGCATGAACTATATCAGTTATACGCAGCTTATCAGGGTAATAATCTCTAGCCCATAGCTTCCAAGGTCCAAAGCTGGTATCGTAGTATCCACCAGCCCTCCTATATGGCAGATAGGGTTTATCAATGACGCCCTGCTTCATTAAATCATCTATAAGTTTACTCCTAAGATCCCACATATTC
>CAZITZ010000080.1:5432-6903 GCA_964542295.1 uncultured Desulfurococcaceae archaeon | reverse complement strand
TCATCATAGCTATAATAATCCTTATACCAGTAGTTATCATTATATTAGCAGTATCGAAGAAATAAACTGTAAATAGTTTTTCTCATTAAATAAAACATTAATTTATTAGATAGAAATAACTTGGAGAAAAGCAATTATAAATGTGCGGGCCCGCGGGGATTTGAACCCCGGACTACCGGCTTAGGAGGCCGGCGCCCTATCCTGGCTAGGCCACGGGCCCAGGCCTCGTAATATTTTGGTTGTTTATGCTGGTCAATAAATCTTTTTCCCATGTATTACTCGGACTGGTGTGTAGGGGAATGCATGGGTTTCTGGTTCTATACCTATTTGTTTTAATGTATTGTATATCCTTGATACTATTGCTGGTTTTCTCCCCGCAAATACTGCTATTGAGCCTCCCGGCTCTAGTAGTTTTACTAGTTTTTCTAGAAATTCTCTTGTGTATAGCCGCGGGTTTTTACTTGGATTCGGGCCCCCATCATGTATTATGTGATTAAACTTCATACCTATTCTATGAAGTATGTTTATTATTTCGACGGCGTCACCATGTATGATATTTACTCTATGATCCCATAGTCTATTTTGGAAGAATGGATATGGGTTTCTATATAGCGCAATTGACAGTATCTCTGATGATACGTCTATCGTCAATATACTTAATGGATTAGTAGATTCTAATACGCAATATATTGTTCTCCCAAGGCCAGTACCTATTTCTAATACCTTGTCACCATCATCTATTGCTTCAGGCCATGCAATTATACAACCAGCCATTATTACTCGGACAAAATCCTTGTCTTCTCTTGTATATCCTAGTCCACCAGTCACCCTATCAATTAAGTTCCATAATTCTTCTATTGAGAGCCTTGATGTATAGTTAATATATGTTCTTAAAGCTATTGAACGAGATATACGATCAACTCTCGATAAATCCTTACTTAAAAGATTTGCTATTATACAAGGTGAAGTATAGTTTTTAGGTTCCACGTGTACGTACAATAAGCCTCCTACCTAATACAACCCAGTACTCTACTTCAACACCAGGCTTTAGCTTCTCTGCAAGATCCGGCTCACTTGGTTTCTCAACCTCAAATGTTTCAAAAGTCTCCATATCCATTAATTGAACTAAGTCGCCCATATCAGCTATTACTTGTGCAATCCTCTTATCGATAATAGGTACCTCGACCCTCTGGTCAACTGGTGCTACAAGTGTCTTTTTAGAACCAGTAAATAAGCTAATAGCCACTACATGCGCCTTAGCACTACCATGCTTACCAGTCTTAGCTCTACTCATTTCAACAATCTTACAAGGCTCGCCTCCAATGATAATGAAATTACCAGGTTTTAGTTCCCCAAGAGTAGCATATGTCTTACTCATATCCTCTATCACCCCATATAATTCTCTAGTAAAGGGAATATACATGAAATAGAATATATAGTTTCCTCATAAAACATGATCCAAGGGATCAAG
>CAZITZ010000080.1:2157-5332 GCA_964542295.1 uncultured Desulfurococcaceae archaeon | reverse complement strand
TGCTCAACAGGTATAGCTAGTTTCCCATGTACTGAAATTAAGGCTGTAAAACTCCATCCAAGACTCAGACTACAATTGCCTAGTCTCTCACCATATTTCTCCTTAACAGCTTTCATAGCATGCCATAGCTTACTCATAAATTCATCAGAACCAGAATAATAATTAAAAGGTAGAACATACAGAATGATCCTTACATTCTTAAGCCCACTTCTACTAATAACTTCTTTAATCTCATTAACTAGATCAACTGTTATATTACGTTCTCTATAAATACCGATGTAAATAATTCCATTACTATGTACAAATACCTGGTCGACTTTAAAACCATGTCTTTGCAAGACTTGCTTTATATTCTCTATCAGTAGAAGCTGTGTACTATTTGGCTGAACTATGGTCTTCGGACCTATTGAAAGCATTCTATCAACTGCTTCTAATTCTTTATAGGCAGTAAGCAATGCATCGGAATAATCACTAAAATTCATTACTAACACATTCCTATATATGTAGTGACACCTAATCCAAAACACGTTCTCAATCACTATAACACTTCCATAATCTCTAACTCTGATCAACTCGAATTCTCCAAAGCTATCACTACTGCCATTGACCAAGACTACCTGAAAACAAATCAGAGTCAATATTAAGACTAATAATGCGTATTTAACGTACATAGTCGGATCATCCAAAGTAGCGATGATACACATGTTTCCTACTATCACCTTCATCTATAACTATTTTAGTAAACATATATTTTTCGCTTGTAACATTAAATTCAATTAATTATCAGTTAAAAATTATTAAGATCAATATAACCTTTCATAATATTCTATCCTGTTTTCACCCATGGTTTAATAAATATCATATATAGGGATAGTTCGTTGGAGATAGTTTTATGTCGCCTTATAAATTACTTGATCTACTTAAAGACAGAAAATTAGTAAGAGATGAGATAGCTTAAGCAAATTCCACATAGAAACAGTTACATAACCTCATATAATTTCTATATGTAAAGAGAGTATATGAATAGGATATATAGCTTCCTCATAAACCGTGTATCATTGTGGCTTGTACCTATAGATTGTTGTGACGAACATTCTAAAATTTATTCTTTTAAATACAGTTTAATAATATGTTAGGGAAATCATTTACTTAATTTAGATCTTCTTATAGTATTTAGGATTAATGAGATTATGATTACTAATAAAGGTATTAAAGCCAAAGTAACTACGAAAATATTCTGAGACTTGAATTGATTGTTGAAATTATCTAGATTATTCATTTCTACTACGTTATTTGATACGTTGGAAGTTATTGTATTATCAATATCATCAACTATGGGATTAGATGTAAAATCGCTAAATATTTCTTTCCACTCTACATCTCGCAACAATACGATAAAAGGTGTCTTGGTATCATTAAGCTCCTCTCTAATAAAATCAATTAATTTCTTAATAGAAACCCTAGGCGTGCCCCTAACAATAACTGTTGCTGTTTCAAACATACCCATAATAAGCTTAGCATCGCCAAGCTCTTTCTCATATTTATTTCTAATAATTCTAATGGCAGAATCGAGCTTAACAGCAAAAGGTCCTGAAGAATATGAGTCAAAGGGCAGTACTCTTATAATAATTCTTAAATTCTTATATTCGTTTTCATTTAAGATATTCCTGATCTCATTAATGAGGCCCTGGGTAATATTATTATCTCTATGTAAAACTATTTTTATGACATTATTAAACCCTGTAATACTAACCTCTTTAAACCCATAATTGTTAAGGAGATTCTTTATTTCTTGAGTAATATTTGTATAGATAGTGTTATTCTGAACAATGTTTCCCAGATCAATATTCATTTCATTAAGGATTTTTTCTAACTCCCTATAACAGCTAATAGAGTAATTGACAAGATAATCGCTTTCATTAAAAATAAGGACGTTCCTATACTTATATGGCCATTTTTCCCATAGAGTATCTTCAATAACTATAATGCTTCCATACTCCCTTACTCTCAACCATTTATAACCAATATAATTATCAGATAAAGTAATTTGAAAACCTATAACTAGCAATAACACCATGCAAGTAATCATTTTAAACATATATCTATATCTCATATACATCACAAATCATGCTAATAATGTATCAGTCAATCTCAATCTCTTCACTATTTCTTTTTCAAAAATATTTTATATCTTTTTTCTTTGATACACTGATTTAGTTAGGCTATCAGTTAAGAATATAAAGATCTATATTTCGTTTTATGAATTTCTTTATATATTTTTATTAAGTATTAAAAACTAAGGTATTTGATGGAGGTAGTTTCTATGTTATCTAAAAACCCATTAGATCTGCCTAGAGATCGAAAGTTTTCAAAACAGGAGATAGCACAGGCACTTAGATGGGCTATCATGGCCGAGTTAGACGCTATTAACTTCTACATACAATTCGCCAATGCCATCGATGATGAAGGGATAAAGAGAGTATTCCTAGACATAGCTAAAGAAGAAAAAACCCATGTAGGTGAATTCCTAGCCCTACTTGAAAAACTAGATCCGGAACAAGTAGAAGAACTAAAAGCAGGTAAAGAAGAAGTAGAAGAATTAACAGGAATGAGATAACCATTTAAACCTTACAATAAAAGATCCTATCCAACAATATTTTCACCATAAACACTATTCCACATGAAAACCAACAATATAGCTAACAATATAGTAATTAAGGAAAAACCCTTATATCACCCTACAACAAAAACACATTAACTAGATGAGAAGCTGGTGGGCCCGTAGCTCAGCCAGGCAGAGCGGCGGACAAAGCCCTCCATAGAGGAGGGCTAGGCCGAAGCTCCAGACCACACTATGGGTCATATGACCCGGCAAGGGGATGAAATAGGTCTGGAAAAACGATACCCGGGAGCGACCCGTAGGTCGGGGGTTCAAATCCCCCCGGGCCCACCATTTTATTTCTGGTTTTCTAATTGGTTTTTATTGTAGGTTTTCTTTTTAGTTTTCTTCTGGGAGTATTAGTTGTAGGTTTGGTATTAGTTCTTCTAGTCCTAGTTGTTTTAGTTCTCTTTTTGCCTCTATTTCGTAAATGTCTTTCATGCATTGTACCTCATATGTGTGTAGTTCGCATTCCCATCCATTGTTGATTAGTTTCTCTATGCTATCAGCTACTTT
>CAZITZ010000080.1:0-2057 GCA_964542295.1 uncultured Desulfurococcaceae archaeon | reverse complement strand
TCTAAACATTCTTTATAATTCTTTGTTAGAACAATTTCTCTATTACTCAATAGTTCAATGTATTTACCATAGTTATAATCTATGTTGCAGCAAATACTGCGATCCGAGGTATTTGCTAAAATAATTATCTCCTCATCATCTATCCATCTCTTTATCAATATTAATTCACTACATATCTTACGTAAGGATAAGTATCCGTATCTTAGGGCCTTCCATTCCCTGTATATCTTTATCATTTTCTTAACATGTTCAAGAACTGTTTTGTCCCACCTCTTAATATCCCATATCATTGGCCTACGATTATCTGGATCTCTGCCTCCCTCCATACCTATTTCATCCCCATAATATATTGCCGGTGATCCTGGTAATGTAAAGAGTAGTATGTAAAGTAGTTTTAACTTACGAATATCACCCTTAACTATAGTCTTAATTCTTGGAGTATCATGTGTACCTAGTGAATGATATAATGATATTGACTGATAATGTGGTAACTCTGCATAGAGTTTATTCAAGGACTCTATAAACTGATCAATAGTGATCTTATTATCAACTATCTTCTCTAAAACAATTTTTCTCCAATAATAATCCATCATTGAGTCAAAATATTCGCTATAGTAGACTGGATAATCATTTAATTCTCCAAGTAGTAGGAATTCTTCATCAATATTCTTTACAGTCAAATAATATGCTTTAAGCCAAGAGTAAAGTATGCCTAGGCCAACATCTATACGAAAACCATCAATACCCCTACTAATCCAATACTTTGTGACTTCTACGAAGTAGTCAAGAGTCTCTATATTATCATGGTTTATCTTAGGCATACTCCATATAGTAAAGAAGCTTTCATAAAATGGCTTACGCCCTTTACTTAAAAACTCCTTATTCATATCATCACTCCTGCATTCAGGCATAAGGTATTTAAGCATCTCTTCTAAAATCCCCTTGGAAGGCTCTTCCAAGAAGCAGAACCAATCCCAGAAACGTGATTGCTTACCTTTTCTAATAGCATCAATAAACAACGGATGGCAAGGACTTACATGATGCAGCGGGATATCAAGTACAAGCTTCATACCATGCCTATGAATAATGTTTACAAGCTCTTCAAGATCTTTCATTGTACCAAGATACTTATCAATACCCTTGTAATCATATACATCATATCTATGATAGGATGATGAAGGAAATATTGGAGTTAAATAAAGTGATTCAACACCAAGAGATCGAATATACTCTATTCTATTAATGATACCCCTAAGGTCCCCTCCATAATATCCTCTTTCCCTAGGTTCTAAAACTCTAATCTTCTTAGGAGGAACATTTAATGGATCGCCATTTTCAAAGCTGTCAACAAATATTTGATAGTAGATGGTACCCATGTACCATTTAACTCTTGAAGGACCATGAATATTGTTCGCATCTACTATTATATAGGATACATTAGTACCTACTCCTTCATCGCCATAGAATAATTCTTCACCATCATAAGTAAATCTAAACTTGTATCTAAGTATTGTATCCATGGAATATGGTATATGATATTCATATACAATTACATCGTCAAAAACATACTTACTAGCATACTCTATCTCCCTATTATCTAGTATAAGTACTGGATTAGCAATGGTTTTTAGAGTTCTAAGTCTAATAATTACATTTTTCCCAAATCTATGAAGAAACGATGGATCTTGTTCATTATGTAGTATTTCCTCTAATGGATTATCCGATCTCTTAACTATTGATTTAGATAAATGCTTGCCAATATTCCATTCATAGAATGGCCTAACATATATAGTATCAGGATTTTCAGGGTCAAGTCTTATTTCAAGATCATTATCCACTATAAACCCATAAGCGTATACTCCAGGCCATAGTCTTACATAAGCATATCCACGGTCACCTCTTTTCCTAAGCCTTATATGTCCTGGAAACCATCCTGAGAACACTCCTATTAAGTAAATTCTTTTTGCCTTAGAAGGCCATGGAATACTATATTCAATAATATATCTACCCTTCCTACCTCTACCAATGAATTCTCTACTAATAACTCTATACATTCC
>CAZITZ010000079.1:0-6973 GCA_964542295.1 uncultured Desulfurococcaceae archaeon | reverse complement strand
TTAGGTGTATGTTTAGCTATCCATTCAAGAATAGGCTTTGTACAACAGTCAATATGGTTTGGTAGTACTAGATGCCTTATGATCATGTCTCCATTCCTATATGCTATCTCTAGATTTCTAGTAACAACTTCAAAATACCTTGGTACAAGCGATAATCTCTTAGCACACTCATCATTACCGTACTTGAAGTCTGGAAGCCATATGTCAATAACGTCTTTTAACAACTCCATAGACTCTGTTGTTAAATACATATTACTATTCCATAGCTGAGGCACATTAACTTCAAGATAACGGAAACTCTCAAGAATAAATGGTAAATGAGGAGTAGGATCGCCGCCAACATGATTAATGTTCCTAGCACCTGTCCTTCTAAGCTCTTCTTGAATCTTAGCTAGAGAACGTGAGTTAAACTTAATACCATGCCTAGGATATACTTGGCTTATGTCGTAATTCTGGCAAAATCTACACTTTAGATTACATCCCCCATAAAATATTGTACCACTAGGTACTAGGGGTGCCTCTTCACCCATATGGTGGAAGTAACTATGTACTATACAGTCTTTATCCATATGACATACTCCCATTTCTCCTTTCAAACGATTTACACGACATCTTCTCTCACATAACGTACATGATTCAAGTATTTTCCTTGCAATAACGATCTTAACATCTAGAAAGCTATATCTGGGTTTTTCCAATTCAGTAATTGATAGCTTATCTCCACGGATCGCATTAAATATTTTTTGAAATTCTTTTTCCGCCTTCTTATGCACACTCCATAACTCTTCAATGGATCCTTCATGGTATGGATCGATATCTATTGGTACATGTTTGGCTATAATGAATTTAGCAGGCTTCTCACCCCTCATAACGCTATAGTACCAATTAAGTCTCTCTTTGATTAAATCATGATGCCATACACTAAACGAGTCGGGGCGATATATGAGTAATGTATATGGATCAATGAACTCCAACAATTCTCTTCAAAACCCCAAGCCCAAGTAGATTTACATCGTGTTTAAGGAGAACTTCATGTAAACGTGAAAGAGGCAAACCTATTACATTATATGGATCGCCCCGTATTTCTTCAATAAGTAGGCTACCGAGACCCTGCAAAGCATATGCACCAGCTTTATCAAGTCCTTCAAGACTTGCTAGATACAATTTTAACTCTTCATCACTGAAATTTCTCATCTTAACATGTGTCACTACAGTAAATTCATCAATACTATGATCCATTAGATCAAATACTACAACACCCGTTATCACACGGTGCCATTTACCACGTAATTTCCTAAGCATTTTCGCAGCATGATCTACTGAGTTAGGCTTACCATAGATCCTATTCCCGGAATCAACAATAATTGTATCAGCAGCAATAAGGATTGCATCACGAGGAATATCCTTATTTCCAAGTACAGATCTTATTTTAGAACGAGCATTTTCAATAACAATTCTTTCCGGAGATCCTATTTGACGCTCAAATATATTCTTAGGTGGAACAATTATAGGATCTATTCCCAAATTCCTTAGTAAATCTACCCGCCGCTTACTAGAAGTTACTAGAACTATCCTCTTCAATTTGATCACCCCATCATCGATATACTCCTTTACCTATTGGCTTGCAAATCTCCATACTAATTACTATGTCTGAGTTATCTGTTTCTTTATTATATCTGTACTCTCATTTACATATTTTCATGTATAGGCATTATTCCCGTCTAAGAAGCCCATATACAAATAACTCCTAACAAAGTCACATGTATTCTCAGCTCAAATAATAAGTTAGATCTTTGCCTAACTAGGTATCCATAGCATAAAAATTATTTATTCTAGCAAAACATATAACACTACATTCATTTCTTAGCAAGTACAAGTTTTCCTGGCAATATAAAAGCCCTACCTCTAAGATGCAATAGTATCCTAGCCTTCTTAAGATCCCATCCATATTTAGTATATAGATCACTTTTAACATAGCCAGCAACTATACGTGCTATAAATAAAGAACATTCACCAGCATCAACTATTTTCTCTAATTGACACTCAAGAAATCCATAACAACCCCTAATACCTGGAACGGAAATCACTTTAGATTCTATAGGTTCTAATCCTAGAAGTTTCCACTTATCGACTTTACGTCCACTTAATGTTCCAGCTTTATAGACTAAATCAATATGTTCCTCTCCAACAAAGTTTATTGTAAACTCTTTTGTCTCTCTAATTAATTCATGAGTATACGATTCCTTACCAATGGCTAAAGCTACTAAAGGTGGTTCTTCACTAATTGGTGAAACCCATGAAGCAGCCATGACATTATATCCTCCATCAGGTTTACGTGTTACTACCAGATATGCTGGTCTAGGATGTAACACGTAATAGTCAGTTGGATCTATCTCCATATACATACTATTCACCTCTTCTTAACCTCCGAAGCTGTCCCATAGCCTACATACACTATCTTATCTGGATTTAGTACCTCTAATACTTCTGCCCTATTAGTTGCCACTATCAATGTTATACCTGCCTTTCTAGCAAGAACGCCTATTTTTCTAGCAACACGCTGCGCCGTTAAAGAATCTAGATGAGCAGTAAACTCGTCAATAATGAGAAGGTTTGGTTTTTCAGCTAATAAACTAGCTAGTTTAGCTCGTTCTTTCTGGCCAGTCGATAACTCATTGAACCGTGCTCTATAGAATACCGCATCACTTAAACCGACCATGTTAAGTATTTCAACGGCAGCCACGTGATCTTTTATCTTTGAATATATATGTTCTAATAGTGTTTCAGAACCATATTTAGGTTCATGCTCTCCAGGAAGTAGGTAAGCAAGTTTAACATTTTCGGGTAAATATATTTTGCCTGATGTAGGTTTATACATAGGATCACTCCCTTTATTACGATCTATAGCTCCAATAATCATTCTCAATAATGTTGTCTTACCAGCACCACTAGCACCTACAACAGCAACTATACTGCCTGGCTCAATAACTAGATTAACATCCTTTAACACGTATTTCTCAATTACCCTCCTTTCAACACCAAATGCTACAAGTATATCGCGAAGTATAGGTGATAATCTACTGATGTCTAATTCGCTTGAAAACATTTTAGTAAGTCCAACTATCTTTATAGGCTTTGATAATTTATCTACAACACCATAGCTACTTCTATACAACTTACCTCTATGCTTCATTCCTATAGGATCCGTCTCAAGATATTTTTGAATATATTTTTCAGCTTCCTTAGTTAAAGGATACATTAGAACAGGCCTACCACTACCCGTATCCCACATATATTTAAAACCAGCTTTCTCAAAGAATGGGTTGTAACGTGCCATCATGGCAATTGTTTCAACTATATGTTTATTACGCTTCATCTCAGGTACTCGTCTTTCACGTATCCATTCAATTGCTAATTGTACAGCCGTATATCCTAGTCCATCGCCACGATAATCTGGATGTACAACAACACGGGCTATACGAGCTGCAGCAGTATTAGCTATCTTTAAAGCTTTTTCTGAAACCTCTTCACCAATTATTGCTCTTGCTAATTTACGGCTACGATATATTTTTACTAGCTCACGATACCTTGCTATAATAGGTTTTTTCTCCTCTAATGCCGTAGGCCAATATGTTGGATGGAACCAATCATATGGAAAAACCTTTTCTCGTATCATTTTTTCAATTCTTCCATCTGGTAGGCGGCGATTCATCAAAGGTATCGGTGTATCAACACGTACGTAAGCTACAATCCTAGGTTCAAAAGGTCTCCTACTAGCAAGTTCTATAATCAGAAAACGACTACTTGGCAGACTACCTCTGATCTCTTGTAATTTCATAGGTACTTTATGCTTTGGACATAAAGGCTGAACATTTGCCTCGTAATATGATCCACACACCGGACATCTCCATACAGCCACAAGTTCTTCTTTACTAGCATAATGGTATTGTTCTAAACCAACAATCTCCATATAATCTTCCTCTGATATAGCTTCACGAGCTATAACAGTATATTCATATACAGTCTTTGTTTCAAGAGGATCTTTTCTAGTAAGCCTAAACTCTTTCCTCCATGGAGGCCATACTTTGATTTCTTCCCCATACCATATCCTATAAAGCTCATAATCGTTTTGTCCAAGAATCCATGTATTACCTACTTTCTTGGGCTCATCTTTTAGCACAATTCTTACCCATTCGCCACGACTAAACCATTGAGCAATAGTACCAGTCATTAGAAGATTAACTGGTTTACCATCTATATCTACAGTTAATATACCAAACCATCTATATCCTCGTCGCTCCATGGTTTTAAAGGGTTCGTCTATAACTTTTGTCTTTATAGATAAATATTTAGTTGAGCCCTTTTCAGGCAATATAAACATCCCCTATCTTAGTATCATTTAATCATCCAAATACTATATAATTAATGCTTATTTTCATCATCAACAAGAAATATACTTAATAATTTATTCATTGACGTGTAAAATTCTTTAATAAACAAATCAAGCTTAGGTAAAATACCTTCATAGCCCAAAGTCCCTTTTCTATTATAGAGATAAATACCTTCTTCTATAATAGTCCTTAAATGAGCTTTACTCAAAGCTCCTCTTCCAGTAGTATTTATTCCTAATGCCCTAGCAAGTTCAATTTCAAAGGGACATGCATGACAATATTTGAGTCCTAATTTACTTGCAATCTTCCAAATATCAATTATCCCGATCCTACCTCCATAATTATATGTGATATCCCTAGCTACTGCTTCAAGAAGAGAAGTATTTCCACCATGTCCATTAACTATGATCAATCCCTTAAATCCATTTATACTAGATGTAGATAAGTAAATATGGACAATAAGCCATTGGAATAATTCCCTATCTAAACTAATAGTGCCTTCATAATTAATCCATTCAGGGGAATATCCATAATATAATGGCGGTAATAGGATGAGACATTTTTCACTAGAGTCGATTACTTCTTTAATGGCCCCTTCCTTTAAATATTTTCTAATAAGTCTATCAGCAATTAACGTATCAACGGCTAGTGGAAGATAGGAGCCATGATACTCTAGGCTTCCGATAGGTAATAAAACCACTTTATCTATACATTTAGTAATTGATTCGCCGAAGTGATGAATACAGTCTATAATCAATACATATCACCTAACAAGTAAAATCTATGGACATGAAATAATTAGGTGTTACGATAGTGTCTAGAGAATACGCTAAATATCGTGAAAAAATCCTCAAAGGATCTATTCTTTCCGCTTTACTATGGCTTGGCTTACCACCATTAGTTAATCAGTTAGTACAAGTATCATATAACGTAATTGATTCTATATGGCTTAGCCAGTTACAGGATATAGCTTTAGCTGTACCTCGCCAGATATGGCCATTACTATTCCTAACTTTTATGATGGGTATGGGGATATCCATAGCCAATATATCTCTTATATCGCAGTATGTTGGTGCTAAGAAATACGATGAAGCAGATCGTGTAGCTAGCAATTTATACTTCTTCCTTATCTTTCTAGGAATAATCATTGGACTGATATTCTTTAGTCTTAAGGAGTATATTCTACTATATATAATGCATGTACCTCCGGAGATCTATGAATGGAGTGTTGAATATGCGGCTATAATTAGTATTGGCGTACCATTCGGTATGATGTCATATGCATTCACAACTATATTACAAGCCGTAGGTGACACCCGCACACCTACTATACTACAATCTGTATCAGCATTAATGAATATATTTTTAGATCCACTATTGATCTTTGGCTTTAAGATCGAATTTGCTGGGATAGTATTTAGAGTAGATCCTATGGGTGTAGCTGGTGCCGCACTGGCTACAGTTATATCACGTATGATAACTACCTCGATAGGTATGTATCTATTATTTAAGGGTTATCGTGGAGTAAGAATAGTTTTTACAGGATTCAAGTTTGATAAACAATGGTTATTAGCTAGTCTAAGGATCGGTGGACCTGTAATGGTTCTTCGTGCAGCAAATGTAGCTTCATTCACTATATTACAAATAATTGTTAATGGATTTGGCGTTGAAGCAGCTGCAGCATTTGCTATAGGCCTTATAGTTATTAATTTATCTGATGCAATCCTATGGGGATTTAGTCGTGCAGTAGCTATTATGGTTGGACAAAGTCTTGGAGCCGGATACTATGAACGTGCTAGAAAGGCTGTTTATAAAGCTTTAATGATAGTTTTAGTATCGACAATAATTGGCGTATTTATTGTTATCAGTTTTAGAGAACCACTTGTATCCTTATTTACAAGCGATCCATCAATTTCATCTATGGCTTCCAAACTTATTGAGATATTTGCTTTATCGATACCGTTCTTTGGAGCATTCTTTATATCTATGAGCGTAGGCAACGGATCCGGTCATACACTACCACCATCACTAATCGGACTGATTAGATTATGGGGTATTAGAATAGGTATTGGTTACTATTTATCAGTTGTCATAGGATTGGGTATTGAATGGTTGTGGATAGCTATGGGCCTTAGTAACGTGTTTGCAGGGTTGGCAGGTATTACATGGATAATATTTGGTAATTGGACAGTACCAGTGATTAATTCTATTGGAGGTTCAGCTATAGGAGGTAAAGGCGTAGGCAAATTGGGCGAAAATCTTCCGAATAGAGTCAGGAGAGAGGATTAGACCATAGTCACTAATGAATTCCTCAGTCATTTCATCAATGTTCTTAAAGGGACTAACATATCTACCCATGAGCCATACTATAGTATCAAGTAATATACATGGAATACTTGAATATTTAGACAATATAAACCATGCTTTAACAATATTATCTCTATACTTGCTTTGCATAAGTCTATATATTATATCCTTTAAATCTTTTAGAAGGATTTTATTAGATATACTAATAAGTCCACTAGTAAATGACATGTAAGCAACTCTCCTATCAATAGGCATGGGAATCCTGGGATCAGGTA
>CAZITZ010000078.1:0-7037 GCA_964542295.1 uncultured Desulfurococcaceae archaeon | reverse complement strand
CTGAGGGTGCCCGGTCGCCCCTCTCATATGGGTTCATATGGCCTGTGTGAGGGGGCATTTATAATCAATTAGACAACTGCTTAATGACATATTGGACTTATGTGTTTGTTAAACCTTTTATTTATGATCTCTTCTACTCCAATGTATTGATTAAACTATGTTGTAGCAAAATTTTTTTATTTTATGTTAAATAAATTATTAGTTAGTTTCTTAATGATTTAGATTAATTGGAATCAATGGTGATAAATATGGACATTAGATCATTAGTAATAATAATGATTTTAACCATAATGCTATTACTACCAATCTACGTATCGACACAGACTCCACAATACCTTTCGTATCCACTAATAATTAATGATAAATTAGATCTAGGTGGATGGATGGATCTGCAACTTGTTAATATAACTGAAAATAATGATGACCTTATTATAATGTTAAGGTATAATGGTACCATGCCGATTCCTGAAAATAGTCCTGAAGAATATAGAATAACAGGCCATATATTCATTGATGTAGACAATGACCCTGGAACAGGCTGTACTAGTTACTATGGAAAAGGTACTGAAGTAAGAATAGATTTTGAAGTAAATGCTGCATGGTTCTGGAGAAATATGAGAAATGGGGAAATAAATTGGTTTAATATATATAAATACGATCCAATTTCAAATAATTGGGAATTTTATGCCAATCCTCAAGAACTCCAATATAATATAGTTAATTATAACAATAATTATGTAATAGTGAGAATACCTTATGAGTTACTATCGAATATTACAGGGATTAATGATATATCTATAATCAGAGTATATATTTCTGATTGCTATAGCTCCTATGGAGATTGGATTGTGCCATTTACAGGCGATGGAATGTCATCTTTTACATGGATACCTATAAACATAACTACTGTACCATATGGGCAAATAATAGTGGATGGTAATCCTAATGACTGGTATAATGTACTATCATCTATAGCCGATTTATCTGACGATACATACAATGCTGACTACCAAGAACTTAATGTAACAGAAGTGTACTTTGCCAAAGACAATGAAACCCTTTATATTAGATTTGATTTGAGAGGCCCCATAGACTATAATAGATTCTTCATAACCGGTGATAGTACATATAGCTATGGTATGCATATGAACTTCGAATTCGATAAAGATCTAGATGACACCATGGATACTTCTGTATATTTAGAGCGAGATCATGCTTTAGTTAATGGTACTTGGATATGGCAGTCAAATGATTATCAAGTAGTGGTCTTCAATACATTATCAACAGAATATGCTATTTCATTGAAGTATATACCTTATCTTAGGACTATCTCGCAAATAAATGTTCGCAGAATAGCTATTTGGGTAGATGTAAGAGATGATCCATTCATATCATTCGAAGACGGGGTGGGTCCTAAAGAATATATTATATGGATAAGAGGATCAGGAGGATACTTTATATCGCCTACATATACATTGAATCAATATATGCCTCCCGGAGAAAATACTGTTATTGTCGAGGGGGCTGTTTCCAATGCCGTTATAGATTTTAATGCCTTGACTGGTGAACAAGTAGTTATTCAAGTATATGGATCAAGTCCTATAGGCTTCATACCTCCGGGAGCTATAGTTGTAAGTGACTTCTTTAACATAAAGTTCAGCGATCCAGATAATATTAAATGGCCTATTATAATTAACATTACATACAATGAGAGCTTCATTAAACAATATCCTTATACTACTGAAGATTATCTCAGGGTATATTATTATGATGGTAATAGTCAACAATGGATACAGTGCTCCAATTTTACAATAGATTCTGCAAATAACGTAATTACAATATATCTGACAAAAGATGAGTATCTAGCATTCGATCAGGTATTGTTCATTGGAATGCCAAGAGGATTAAAACTAGTTGGAGGAAGCATTGATGTACAAGGAACATTAAGATATACACAACTATGTTCATTGATTATATTACTAGCTATAGTATTAGCGATAGGGATGTTTGTATTAATTAGGAAAAAACTGTGAAATTGCTATTACTCAAATATTTTTTACATTAATTTTAATACTGTATAAATTTAATAAAAAGTTTACAATAGAAGCATATGATGTTCTATTTCTAATAGATTCACTTTTCAATATAGAATTCTTGAGGTATCTAAAAATGTTAATTATTTCTTAAAATAGTTATTTTATATTAATATTAATAGGAGATTTCATATATATGAAGAATAGTGATGAGCTCAGGCGGATATGACTCCGGCGAGGATGATTTGATCAGCCTTGGCTGACTATTCTATAGCTATTCCTCTGATCTCTATACCTAGTTTATCGGCTAACTCCCTAGCTCTCCTCCTATAGCTTGCTGCTACCATTAGGAGCCTTGGCTTTACACCAGTTACTTTCTCGTAGAGCCGTCCTATACGATATAGTTCAGCTAAGTCGCTCCTGTCCGCATATGCCCTGTACTCAATGATTATGTGCTCGTGATCGCTTATGAGGACATCCACATCAATATCTGATGGATGCCCATAGACTATCCCCTCACTATCATAGTATCTCCATTTAGTAACCCTATGTGTCTTTAACAAGTCCTCTACTACATACTCTATGGACTTCTTAAAGGCATCATCCGTAACAATACCGCATATTACTCCAATACTATTAACTACCGCAATTAACTCCTTAACAGCCTATGGAAGATCATTGACAGCTCTACTATGATCCCATATAACCTTATATGTATTTTCCATCTGCAACTTCAGATCCCTTATTCCTGGCTATAGATCTATTATTTATCCCTACATAATTCTTCTTCCGATCCTATTTAAGATGCTTAACAACATATCTAAAATTCTATGTAGTTCCTCAAAAGATTATATGTGATCTTCTTTTCTAGCCTTGAAATTATACCTTTAGCCTCATATAGTCTCTGCCATATTTTCTTTAATAACACGATATAATACTTTATTGTACAACTTAGAAATAGGCAATTCATTGAGGATAACTGGACTAGTATTCATTTGAAACATATATGGTGCTTTTACACAGTACTAGGATTATCCACTACAGAATCCTATCAAAGACAAATAACTCGTCACAAGACAAAGCAATCCAATGGATCTTTAAAAATCCATAGCTGAAGACAAGTCTTTCAGAAAGGACTTGGATAGAAGACACATACAATGATCTATATGGATCATGTTTAAAATAAGTAATAAGATATAAATATATCTATATAATGTAACCATTAGACGCTAAATATATAAAATTATGCAATAAACTATTAATGCTGTTCTTAAAATATATAGTTGGATCCTTTTTAGATTAAGTGTCTAAAATAGGAAAAGATATACCGTAATTTACGATAGAGATATATGGTGAAAATATGAAGAATATCTATACTCCATTGTTCATGATTATCTTGATGTCAATCATTATTATAAGTCTCTTATTACATCCATGCTTTACAAGCACAAATAGTAGGGCTAATGAAAGATTTAATATAGATAGTATAGTTAATGATGTCATTACAAGACTCCATCTGGACATAAGTGATCCAAGAACCTATTATGAGGTATACTATAGTGGCAGAGTATTACTGTTTAATGCATCAGAGATCTCTTCATTAATTGGCAAGGATCCCATGTCAATAGCTTTTGGATATTATGATGGTAAGTATTGGTCAACATTGCCGATTAGAGTATTTGATCGTTATATACATACTAATGTTACAAACATATATATGATGCCTAAGATTATTAATAATAATACGAAGATAATGATTAAACTACCACGGGAGTACCCTGTAGAGACTAATCCGTGGAAGAATAAGCCTGAGTTTGCACGCGGTGCTAATGTATTTAAGATCAATCTCATTAGGCCTAGTGACAGAATATGTGTAGGCACTATATACTTGTTTATAGGTGGTTATGTTAGAGATGGAGCTGGTGATCTACCTCTTCTAGGAGCCTATGAGTATAATGATATAAATAACTATTTTACTGCATCAGAACCTCCAAAGCTAATGGATTATATGGAGAAACTAGGTTATGATGATCACTTGATCGCTATGGTACATGGGTATGTAAATACTCATCCTCTAGAACTACATCACGACATAGATTGGGGGATCATGCAGGAACCACCAGTATCTGATGGAGGAGGATCTGGTGGAGATTATGAGGGAAATGTCATCGAAATTAGATATCAGCCAACTAAACAGCTTATGCAAGAAGATATGTTTCTTACAGATGATTCTCCCTCGAAAACGATTAAGGTTAGAACAATAGATCCTTATGTAACCGATATTGATTGGAGGAAAATATTGTTAACAATAGTTATTGCAAGAGCAGATAAAGTAGATGACTCAACTAGATCTCTAAAAGTGGAGATCTATAATAACGATTACAATATATACAAACACTATATCTTAACAATATATTCTAATAAGACCAATATAATTACATTAGCCTATTCGCCACTCGTTTATGGATTAACTTGTAAGTATCTCTATGTAAAACTAACCATTATATCCAATATGGACGAAGTTGAAGAATGGGGATTTAGAATACAATCAACTCTATTTCTAAACTGGAATGAAGAACCAGATGATAATCTTACGGATCACTACTACCTAAGCATCATAGGAGGTGAAGGAGATTCTGAATATAGCGTTCTCGATCTTGATATAGATAATGAAAATCAACATACCGATAGAAGGATCATATTTATTCAGCCAGATCTCGGTCTAGCATTCTATGATATATACACGGAATCAACAATGGTGTTTAGAATATCAATTAGCGATTCATATACTACGCTCTTCCCCTATAAGGTAACAATTAGTTTAGGAGGAACATTTACAGGTACACAATATATATACAGTAATAATGAGGTTAAGAACTTAAAGATAGACATTGAGCCCCGTAAACTAGCAACTCTATTTAGTCAATATGAATGTATACCTGTGATAATAGAAGTTAGTTCACTCGCACAGACAAGTGATGAAGATCTTATTGAACTTCGAATATCTAACCCCATATTAGGGGAATTTACTATTAGACCCCTCTACACCTTAGAATTTGGCGATAATACTATACTATATTCATCTACAAGAAACTCGGACGATGATGTATGGAGCCAGACAGTATATGGGATGAAGAGTAGATTTCATAGTGTCTTAGCATTTACTGGTGATTACACTAGTGATATTATTCAAAGCAATTTTATTGTAGATATCGAGAAATCCATAATCTCGCAGGAAGTATTGGCAAATTATGAATTACTATTCATGAATAGAAGATATGATGTAACGGTAGATCTAGGTAATGGTAGGACTGAACATATATATTCACAGCCAGCTGATAAGGTGGAAATAACCATTACCTTTCCCGAAGGAATCGATCTCTCTGATGTAGATGTTGTAGCTAAAAGATTTGATCTATCAGGTACATTGCCCGAATTGCCAGAGATTCCACCAATAATTCCGTATTTCCTAGAGAGAATTCCTCATCCGTTACCTCGGGCACTAGGAGAGGCCATTGATAGGTATAATCTTATTGCTTGGTCTTGGAACCAGCTTGCAAGGAAAAGTGAAAATAGACTCCATAAGTGGCATGACGATAGAACTGTATACGTATATTGGGAGAGAGGGTGGTTCAATAATAAAGGCTTTAATGGTGAAATAAAGATAGTAGATGTAGGTTTAAATAATAATATATATGAACTGGTCACTGTAGATATAAATATACATTATGGTATAATCGGTGCATCCTATACGATATACTTCAAAACATAGCCGTTACGATGAGGTGTAGATATTGTCCATAGACTTAAAGGTTATACTAGTATATTTTCTTTTCACTATTGTCTTAATCAATATAGTACCTATATTATCCTTTGAAATAGAAGTTATATATCAGTATTTTATTCTGACATTCTATGTAGCTTTTATAATGAGCGTCTACATGTATTGGAAGTATATTTACATATATGTATTTTCGACAAATAAGTTAAGTAGCCAAATACCTATACCTACTATTGCTAGAGTATTATTCACGTATTTCAAAAAACTATTTCCATTATTTATATTTATTTTATCAGTTACGGCTGCATATATTGCTTCCATGATGTATATAGTTTTCAATGGATTATTCAATATGTATCTTCTATTTGCATCGTCAGTTTTTATAATAGACTTCATCGCCATATACATCATTTCTCCATACATTCTCTTTAACAAGTTAACACAACCCAAGTTATTCAGAATACATAGGCTAGTTATACTAGTTAGTATTCCATGGGTGATAATAGCAGTTCTCACCATTACTATAATTGATACATTTATATCAACTATTGGAGGACCTACAACTGTATATCCCTATATCTTTCCATGGAGCGAAGGAAATATTGAAATTTTAAGGAATTATGGAACTATACCTTTACCATCCATAGGCAATATCGTATCCGCTATTCCTATAGCATATTACACTAGATACGTTATCCAGAAATTCTGCCGCAAGGTACCTAGGCAGAGTATAGTATGAACAAGATTCCTCAACAAGTATAGTATTAAAGCCATGCTTAGTATATTAATAAGTTGATTATGTAGATAGGAGTAGGTGATGCCATTGATTGCGTTAATCTCCCTACTACTTGTTGTTTTGTTCAGTATTATTGTTGTACGTATAGGGACGATAGCTTTGAAGATGACTGGTTTATCAAGAGATGTCGCTGCTTTCCAGGCACAGTCAGCTTTTTCTGGAGTTGGCTTTACTACTTCGGAGTCGGAATATGTTGTCTCTCATCCCGTTCGCCGAAAGATTATACGTATATTGATGCTCTTGGGTAGTGCTGGTATAACTTCTGCCATGGCGACTTTAGTACTTACATTTATTGGTAGAACGCCTTATGAGATGCTTGAACGAGGCATATGGCTCGCAATAGGATTGGCTGCATTATTTGTTTTTGCCCGTTCAAAACTCATTGATCGGGGCCTTAGCTGGATAATTGAGCGGGCATTAGAAAGGT
>CAZITZ010000077.1:0-7077 GCA_964542295.1 uncultured Desulfurococcaceae archaeon | reverse complement strand
CCAGAAATCCTAAGCAAATGGGTTGGTGAAAGCGAAAAAATGGTACGTGAAATTTTCAGAAAGGCACGTATGTACGCCCCAGCGATAATATTCTTTGACGAGATAGATGCTATAGCTCCAGCCCGTGGATATGCTTTTGACTCCCGCGTTACTGAGAGAATAGTTAGTCAGTTAATTACCGAGATGGATGGTATCGCTAGTCTTGAGAATGTAGTGGTTATAGCAGCAACTAATAGGCCTGACATGATTGATCCAGCTCTACTTAGGCCCGGCCGCTTTGACAAGTTAATATATGTACCACCACCAGACAAAAAGGCTAGACTTGAAATTCTAAAGATACATACACGTAACATGCCCTTAGCAGAGGATGTTGACTTGGAAGAGATTGCTGGAAAAACCGAAGGCTATAGCGGTGCTGATCTAGAGGCTTTAGTTAGAGAAGCCGCTTTACAGGCATTAAAGGAGAACATTAAGATTGATAAGGTACATATGAAGCATTTCCTAATGGCCCTTGACATAGTTAAGCCATCTATATCACGTGATATGGAACGCATGTACAAGGAATGGAGTGAAAAGTTTAGACAAAAACTACCTAGATCACATATCAAGCCCAGCCTATATACATAAATAGTGTTTCATCATATATTTACTACTGTATACTTATACTATGGTAGTTTCTAAATATACGGCATAGCTTTAGAGGCGATCTGAATGGTAATGTTTAGTGAACTATGGAGAAATAGACCATTATTCAAAATAATTATTGATGAATTAGCTAGGCATGGAGGCACTATAACTGATTCAGAACTATATCAAAGTATAAAATCGAACTATGGATTTGAAATTTCTAGAACCGAGTTATTAAAAGCTCTTCTAACTCTAGAAGTTAGAGGCTATATAGTTGTAAATAAAATTAGGAAGGAATATCACATATCATTTAGTAGATCATTTGTATCCGGGAAAATATGAATAGATCTTGGATAAGAGATATTTCCCTTTAAATACCATATATTTAACGGTGTAGTGAATGGGTGTTAATCTAAAGGATCTTATACCAGATGATGTTAAGACGATAATTGATGATCTCAGGAGTTTAAGGGGAAAAGTAATATCAATAGATGCATATAATGCATTATATCAATTTCTAACAGCTATTAGACAGCCGGATGGCACACCATTAATGGATAGCCGTGGAAGAATAACTAGTCATCTAAATGGACTATTTTATCGAACCATAAACTTTGTTGAGGCAGGAATAAAGCTAGTCTATGTATTTGATGGCCAGCCACCGGAGATCAAATATATGGAGATAGAGCGTAGGAGAAAAATTAAGGAAGAAGCTGTAAAGAAATATGAAGAAGCCTTAAAGAAAGGAGATCTTGAAGCCGCTAAAAGATATGCACAAATGAGTGCTAGGCTTACAGAGGATATGGTTGCTGATGCTAAGAAACTCTTAGATGCAATGGGTATTCCATGGGTACAAGCACCAGCAGAAGGTGAGGCCCAAGCCGCATATATGACTGCTAAGGGTGATTGTTGGGCTACTGGTAGCCAAGATTACGATTCCCTACTCTTCGGCTCTCCAAGGCTTATCCGAAACCTAACGATCTCTGGTAGAAGAAAGCTTCCACGAAAGGATATCTATATAGAGATCAAGCCTGAAGTTATAGAGCTAGCAAAGCTTTTGAAAAAACTAAGTCTTACTAGAGAGCAACTTATAGCTATTGGTATACTTGTTGGTACAGACTACAATCCTGATGGCGTTAAGGGTATTGGGCCTAAGAAGGCTTTACAGCTGGTTAGAACCTATAGAGATATTGATAAGTTGTTTAAGGCAATACCACGCCGTGAATTCCCTGTTGATCCATTAAAGATCTTTAAATACTTTATGAACCCGCCTCATACCGATGATTATAAGCTTGAATGGAGAGAACCTGATGAAAAAGCTGTTATAGAAATACTTGTTGAAGAACATGACTTTTCTATACAACGTGTTAAGAACGCCCTTGAGAGATATAAGAAGGCATATAGAGAACACATAAAGGGTGTTCAGAAAGGACTAGATCTTTGGTTTACCTAGTAATAATAGTCCTTCCAGCCATATTCGCCAATCAACGGTACAAATAAACACCATGTATCTTCCTTGATATTTAACTTTCCATTCAAGGACTTATGAACTATTAGTAGTCTTTGAAGTCCTAGATCACCTACCGGTATAATCATTATTCCTCCGGGCCTTAATTGTTCAATTAGAGGTTTAGGTATTGTCGGAGCTGCAGCTGTAACTATTATCCTATCATACGGTGATTTTTCAGGATATCCCTTTGTGCCATCGCCGACAATAACGGTTACATAGTCACTATATCCGGTTCTCTTGAGATTATCCATTGCAAACTTTGCCAGTTCAGGTATTCTCTCAATAGTATATACATGGCCTTTCTTCATAGGATCTTGTTTACTAACAATTTCTGCTAATACAGCTGCTTGATAACCAGAGCCCGTGCCTATCTCTAACACTATATGCCCAGGTTCGGGATTAAGTAATTCAGTCATTATTGCCACCATATGAGGAGCACTAATTGTTTGTCCATGCCCTATAGGCAATGGATGATCTACATATGCCCATCTTTTTTGATGAGGTGGTACAAACTCTTCTCTAGGTACATTAAGCATTGCATTTTTTACTTTCTCACTTCTTATAATTCCTTCCATGATTAATTTCTCCACCAAGCGTTTTCTTTCAAGAGAGTAGTCAATCAATATACTCCCCTGCAAGTTAATATTATATGTAGAGATGGTAATTAAAGAGGTGGTTATAGTGGGTAAAACCAATGCTTTCATAGTATCATATGAAAAAATTATTGCAAAAGGACATGAAAACATACAAGGACTTCATCGTACAACTATAGAAATTACTAAGGAAAAAACCTTAACACCGAGAGGCGATTGTATCATCGGGATCATGGCAGACAAGGCTGTAAATGATCTTTCACCTTCATTTAAGAAGTTATTAAAAGATAGAAGTACTGTACTAATAAGTCAATTCTATATTAATAATAAGCTCTATGATACAGTTATTGGACACGGTGATCCCAGTTTAATTTTAACTAATAATAAAAAAATTATATTTAGGAAAAGTACTTATGTAGATGATTCAACAATATCTATTAGAACTAATAAGGCTGCACGAGATCTAAATAGAGATATGATAGAACTACTTAAAATGTCAAGGACAATACTTACAATAATCCTGATAGCCCTAAAGCCTCTTGAGATCGATCCTAAAGATATATGTATAGGGAGAATAATCAAGTACTCTCCTATATCCAATAAATAACCATTTATTCTCTATTAAATCCCTGATCTTATTCAATACTGATTCAATGTCATTGCCCACTATGTACAAATATAATATCGTATCTTTATGAGATAAGTAATTATATGTTTCAAAAAATTCTATACTTTTATGTGGTAGATTAGCAATTATACGATCTGCTACCGAACTCTTAAAATATTTAGGAATATCTCTTGCATCAAATACTGACGCGATAATCTTACCTCTTAGTTTCCTCTTATTTAATACAATACTTTTTAACAAACAATAGATCGCGTGTGGATTAATATCATTAGCATAAATAAGCGCTTTTTTAAGATGGGCAATATGTATGGAGAATCCTCCAAACCCTGAAAAAAGGTCAAAAATTATTTCTCCATTTTTAACATTTTCAGCTAATAATCTATGTTCTGTAGATAATCTTGGGTTAAAGTATACTCTATACAAGTCTATGAAGAACTCTAAGCCATATTCTTTATAAACAATATATTTGACTTCTCTGCCCCATATCAATCGTAATCTACTTAACCTATAGTCATGTTCAGTACCATGTTTAACATATATTGCTTCAATCCATGGATATACTGATCTAAGGACTTTAGTAATCCTAGATTCTCCATACTCCCTAACAACTTTCTCTCTCACAATGACTATCTTACCTACAATATCATGAGAAGGAATTTTATACTTAGTCATTCTTGTAATCTTCTTTTGCGGTGGATTGCATTCAACTATCTCAAATTCTATACTATGCTTCCTTAGAAGATCTTCGCACTTAACCTGATCAATTATAGGTAAGAGTAAATATTCATTTAGAAGTAGTACTTTGTAGTCTCTATCCATTAAATCATGTTTAATCAATAACTTTCTTACTTTCTCTCCATATTTCTTATGTATTTTGATGCATTTCGTCAATAGCCTATTGCCTCCAAACTGGAGCTAGACTATATATTTCTAAAGATATATTCTATACTTGAGGTTAATGAAAGATATTAGTACGTGATTGGTGTTGATGAAGTTGATGCCGATAAGAAAGATAGTGATAGTATACAAGCCTGCCAAGAAATGTAGTGATTTAATAAAAGATTATGTATATGAATTTGAAAGAAGAAACGTTAGAGTTGATACGGTGTGGGTTGATGAGGTTAGGAAAGGTGATCTCGAAAATTATGACCTGATTTTAGCCATGGGTGGTGATGGTACATTATTGAGGATTTCTTGGAGTTTATATGAGAGACTTCCACTTATATTACCTATTCCCTGCGGCAGAAGGACAGTTTTATATGAGGATCTAAACAATATTGCTGCCAGTGAAATCATTGATCGAGTCTTATCGGGCAGATTCTATATTGAGCGAGTACATCGAGTAAAGGCTGTTTATGCAGGAAACCAGGAATATGCATTAAACGAAGTAGCTATAATAACTCATGATTTCGGTAGAGCACTACTCATAGATGTTGATATTATAACGCCGTATAATAATACATCATTTGTTTTAGAGGGTGATGGAGTAATCATTGCATCGCCTACTGGTTCATCAGCATATGCGTTATCAGCTAATGGACCAATTGTTGAACCAGGAGTTACCGGAATGCTCTTTATACCATTAAACCCCATAACGCTTAACATAACACCGATACTTATTCATCCATTTTCTACAATTATGATAAGGCCCAAGGATTATAGCGATCTATATATTGATGGTATGCGTCTGGAAACATTATCACCTAATTCAAAGGTTATCATTAAGATGGACAATAATGAACTACGTATAATTAGAATTAATGAAAAGCGTAATTTGGTGAAAAGAGTTCTTGAAGGAAGAACAACTAGGTTCACGTAAGAAGACATATATCATACTAGATACAACTGCGTTTCTAGCAAAATATCCACTCCAACACTATAGTTCACATGAATTACTAACAACGGTCCATGTAATTTCTGAACTCAGAGATCGTGAGAGCAGAGAAGCCTTTGAAATAGCATTAAATATTGGCAGGATAAAGGTTGTTCAACCCGATAAAAAATTTATTGATAAAGCTATCAATATATCCAAGTCTATTGGTGAACATACTTCCCTGTCTAAAACTGATCTTAGTATTTTAGCTTTAGCTCTTCAATATAGTCTATATGGTCAAGTTATTGTTATTACTGATGACTATGCTTTACAAAATACATTATTATATGCAGGAATACCGTTCAAACCACTACGTACAACAGGCATTAAACGACTTAGAAGGTACTTAGTAGTATGTCCTACATGCGGTTATGTATCAACCAATATTGGAGAAAATATTTGTCCACTATGTAATAGCAAACTCATTAAGAAGAAATTTTCTTAAAAACCGCTATAAAATAACCATTCATATCATGGCTAAGGGGAGAGAACCTATAGAATACCATATTGTCCAAATAAACTTTATCAGCGTATGGAACCTCTACATCTACTGTTTCGAAGCCAAGATCTCTTATATAAAGACAATTACCCTCGTTTTCATGAAATGTTATTGTACAAGTACTATAAACTAGGATGCCATTAACCTTTAGAATATTATATGCTGGTTTAAAGAATTGTCTTTGATAAGCTACACTATTTAATAAATCTTTATATGTTTTAGTGAATGATAGCTTAGGTCTAATACCTAGAGCTGTACATGGAGGGTCTATGAGTATTTTATCAGCTTTAATCATTGAAAGATCGCTATCTAAGTATCTAGAATCACCAAGATAAAGGAAATAGTTCTTAGGCAACCTAAGTCTTGTAATAGTTTCAATGATCTTATTGATCTTTGGAATTGATCTATCTATACTTATCAATCTTACTAATCCCCGGCTATATTGTATAATGTGACTAGTCTTGCCTCCAGGTGCAGCACAACAATCAATAATAGTTTCACCAGCTTCTGGGCTAAGTATATGAGTGACAGCTATTGATGGAAGACTTTGGGGATAGAATAGGCCAGCCTTATATTCGAGCATTTCTCTAATAGGAGGCAATCTATACTTAGAGACTATGTTTTTTGCCACCAACCCCTTACGGATCTGCTTAACTTTCTTAGAATCCATAGTAGTCTTGGCTAAAGCTACTACAAACCCATTAGGAGTGATTATATTAACTTCTTCCCCAGGCCTAAATGTATCAAATTTTATAATTCCAGGCCTATAGACAGGGGCCCCAAGCATTATGCTTTCCGCCGCAATATAATCAACCACTATTTTTTTATCAACAATAGGTATTTTATAAGGGCCTTTAACAATAATATAGATCGCATCATTGTAATATGGATCAGGATTAAATGTATATTCAGTATATTTACTGCGTAATAGATCAAGTAATTCTCCACGATCAATAATCATAGTATTTACACGAAGATAATGTCTACTACAAGGTATCATAAGTTTATCTAGAATGGGTTTAGTTAAGCTACCGAAAACTATTGAAATACTTTTAAATAATTCTGTCTCTATTTGCACGTCCTCATAGTCACCTTTATAAGACTACATCTATCAGGGGCTTTGAATATAGTATCTACTAGTTTATAATTAATTCAGTAATTCAATATAATACTTTAATACTGTTTAAACAAGTGTTATAAAATGATCGATCTAGTTTGCTTAGATCGTGCACATGTACATCATAATTATACTTTGACTGTCAATCTCAGTTTAATAAGATAATAATCATATAGTTACTAATTACTAAATAACTTTATAGAAAACTTTAATAAGTTTGCAATTCACAT
>CAZITZ010000076.1:0-7166 GCA_964542295.1 uncultured Desulfurococcaceae archaeon | reverse complement strand
TGTTTCAGGTGGTACTATTGATTGTGGATATAATATTGTTCCTGCACCCAGTTTTACATTATATCCTATAATTGCTCCAAGCTTTAATACTGGTTTCTTAATTGTTTGTGGATATACAAGGTGTTTTCTAAGACGAGGCGGTGTCTCTTCACCTGGAATTACGTTTAATGTGACAACATGGCTTCCAATACTAGTATTCTCTCCTATGACGCTGTCACCTAAATAACAAAAACTATCAACAACTATGTGAGGCTGTAGATTAGAGTTTTTAACTTCAGTATAGGCACCTATTCGTATACGTTCTTCAAGGCTTGTATAGTGCCTTACGAAACTATGTGCACCAATAAAGCTATTTCTCCCAATATATACCGGGCCCTTTATTACAGCATAATGGTCTATATAGACTCCATTTTCAATAATTACTGGAGGCTTTATCAAAGCAGTATTCTCGATCTCTACATCGTCGGCTATGTATAGTCCACGCATTCCGTCAAGCAGTAATCTAGAAGCCTCAAGTAGATCGGCTGGATATCCTATATCAATCCATAAACCACTCCAATGAACAGCAATAACCTTACGATCACTAGCTATCTTAGCAAGTGCTTCAGGTAGGCTAAGGCCTCCTTCAAGATAATCAATGATCCATGTAGGGAGTATGTATATGCCTCCAATAGTATATGCAGGACGCTCAATTTCCTCAATACTAGCTGGTTTCTCAATAACCTTCTTAACCAATCCACCAAGGTCAACAGATACAACACCATATGTATATGCAAAACGCTCCTCAAGAGGAATAGTTAGAATAGCTGCAGCTGGCTCAACACTATAGAATGCCTCAACAAGACTAGATAATGCTTGAGAATCAAATATTAGATCCCCATATACTAGTAAGAAGTAGTCAACATCATTAAGCTCATCAGATGCAGAGATAATAGCAGCCTCAATACCATGGCCCCGTTGCTCAACACCAATAACACGCCTCCTACTATGCCTTAAAGCTTCCTTTAAAACATCCTCATAACTATATACTAAAACAATATCCTGGCGAAGAACACGTTCAATAGCATTGATGGGATAATAGATTATAGGCTTACCCAATACACGAAGAGTATGTTTACTCCTACCAGAAGGTACAAGAACACTAATCCTCTTAGGCTCGCCACCAGCAAGTACAACAGGTTTCAAAACATCACCTAATAATTACTCAACTAATAAAATATAAGAATCTAACTAGTAGCAATAAAGAAACGATCTTTTAAACCATCTTTACTTTGCAAAGATAAAGACATAACGTCAATACTTTCTATTTTTATAAACCTTAGCCATAAAGAACTTTGATTTGTCATAAGCAAAATCATTAACTATAGCTATTAATCATTCATTACTTAACGTAGAATCAATATTCTAGGTAAGTGTTTGGAAAGCGATATTTATGGACAACCGGGAAATTCGATCACTTTTACAGTATATATTTGTGGATTTAGATTATTGTCTAAATCAAATATTATGTGTATTGTAATCATTGATGTACATGTATCTGATTTATTGAGCTTTTTGTATTCTGGAATTATTAAATAGGTGTTGTTTCTCAATATTTTAAGATACTTTAGTGTAATCATATAATGTGCAGTATTGTCTTTAATATATATGGCTGGCCCATTACTACCATAGTTAGATGAATATACATGCAATACATAGTTTAATGCATCCTCAAGGCTTATATTGTATTTCTTAAGTATTGGTAGAACTTCAGAATCTTTTAATAGTATAGATAATTTTTCCTTATTAGCTAAGAATAACATACCTTTATTAAGAAATGATTTAGCTTGCTGACTCTCAGACTCCTTCATTGTAATAGGTTCTATGATTTCAATTATATCTAGATCTTTATTAATCACTGCCTCTACATGAATAGAATCCATTATTGATAGAAGAATTTCTAACTCTATCTTAAACAACTCGTTATTTACTCTAGATATATTCTTTAAATAGAGCTCATTATTCATTAGATCCTCTATTGTTAAATTATTTTTCTTTAGAAAACTCTGAAACTCCGTAGTCGTTAATAGTTTATAAAGAAATTGATCTTTTTCTTCTATGATCTTCTGTTTTATATCATTTTCAGTTAAGGTTTCCACGTATAGACTATTATTCTGGGCACCTTGTATTGCACCATAATAGGGTGCAACATACGTTACTAAATATGCTACTATAACTACTAAGAGAATGATCATTAGAGTTACATACTTCAATCTATCACCATATGTATATATGTCTATAACTTCTATTTTTTTTACTGTATTGATTTTATAATTCTTTTTTCTAAATTTTTTATTATTTATAGTTTGAGTTAATTTATTAACAGTATATTAAACTGATGTATTTGTTAGTTAAACAATAATAGAAAGCTATGACTTATTATTCTACTGTAACTGTTTTTGCTAGATTACGTGGTTTATCTGGATCGTATCCTCTTTGTACAGCTGTATAATATGCTAGTAGTTGCATTGTAGGCGTATGTGTTATTGGCGTTAGTATCCAATGGGTACGTGGTATTGGGAATAGGTAGTCAATCTGATCAGCTAAATTAGTATCTTCAGGAGCGACTCCGATAATCACTGCACCCCTTGCCTTCATCTCTTGAATATTGCCTAGTAATAACTTCTCTAAATGATCATCTGAAGGAATAGTAAATACTACTGGATATCCATTTGTAACCAATGCTATTGGGCCATGTTTACTCTCTCCTGCTGGATATGCTTCTGCATGGATATATGCGATCTCTTTAAGCTTTAAAGCCCCTTCCATAGCAACTGGGACACCTATACCACGGCTTAAATAATAGGCATTATCTTTTCTACTAAGCCATTCTGCTAGTTTCCTAGCCCGATCCTCAGTATATGCTATAATGTTTGAAACGATCTTAGGCGCCTTAAGCAATTCATCCTTAAGCTCTCTAGCCTCAGAACTTGTTAGAGATCCCATGGCCTCGCCATGCTCTATTGCTAGCCATGCAAGAGCAATTGTCTGAGTTGTAAAGGTCTTGGTAGCAGCAACACCTATCTCCGGCCCTGCTCTAGTATACAATGCTATATTACTTTCACGGGGGATAGCTGAATCAACTATATTCGATAAAGCAATTATACGTGCATCATGTTCTTTAAAGGCACGGAGAGCCATGAGTGAATCTATAGTTTCTCCGCTTTGACTAACAACAATTAATACATCACGGCTATTGACAGCTTTTTCATAAACATGATACTCACTAGCTATAAACGGTATAACTGGTACACCAACGATCTTGTATGTTAGTAAGCTATAATATAATCCTGCATGATAGCTAGTGCCTGCAGCTGTAACATATATCCTATGTGCATCAAGCAATATTTTAACAGCTTCTTGAAAACTAGCTTCCTTTTCAATACCATACAATGTATCTCTTAAAGCCCGAGGCTGTTCATGTATCTCCTTAATCATAAAATGTGGGTAGCCAGCTTTAGTAGCATCCTCGATACTCCATTCAATAAATCTCATTCTACGCTTCCAATCAACTATGGCTCCTGTTAGAAGATTCTCTAGATGTATTTCTCTAGGAGATATATAGCCAGCCTCATGATCATGTACAACGATGGCTTTTCTCGTATATTCTAGAAAAGCAGGTATATCGCTAGCAACAATATTGTATCCATCGCCGACTCCTATTATTAATGGACTATCTTTTCTCGCAAAAAAGATCTTGTTAGGCTCAATGCTAGATATCATGACAACTGCGTAACTACCCTCTAAAATTCTAATGGCTTGTTTAAAAGCCTCATATAAGCTAGTAGTTCTTTTATAGAACTCTTCTATAAGATGAGGTATCACTTCAGTATCTGTTTCACTACGGAATACATGTCCACGTTCAATCAACATCCTCTTGAGTTCACGATAGTTCTGTATAATTCCATTATGGGCAACTGCTATTCGTCCATTACAATCAGTATGTGGATGTGCATTAACATCGTTAGGTGCACCATGTGTAGCCCATCGTGTATGACCTATAATAGTTGTTCCATCAACTTTGGAGAATCCGAGTTTAACTTCAAGTTCAGATATTTTCCCTTTCCCCTTCAAAACAATAATTCTACCACTAGAAATACATGCTATACCAGCACTATCATATCCACGGTATTCTAGCCTTACCAAACCCTTATACGTCATAATAGCTGGTTTCTCCGGAGTTTTATTCAATAAACATGTAAGCCCAATAATACCGCACAATTAGCACTCCCCAAATACACTATACTATAAATAAATGTAGAACTTGGCCTTATATATGCAGTCTTTAAATAATCCCTGCATGTACTAATGTAGCAAGTCTTTATTAATAATTCGTCATAGACTAGAATGCTTTATATAATGCTTAATCACTCCTATTTTATGGTGGATAATTTATGGATAAATTTTTGGTCATAAAAATTACTGGTAAGGCCTTTGATCGTGATAATTATGAATTAATAAGAAGTTACTTAGAGGTCTTTAAGAATCTTATCAATAGAAATTATAAATTAGCTATAATAGTAGGTGGAGGAATGTTAGCAAGGAGATACATAGGCTTAGCACGAAATTTAGGTATAAATAACAATTACATTCTCGACATCATAGGAATATGGTCTAGTAGATTAAATGCCTTATTACTTGCCTCAGCCCTACATCCATATTCTTATCCGCTACCCGTAAAAGATCTTGAGACATTCAGAAGAGTTTTACCATATTACAAAGCATTCTTATTAGGTGGATTAATACCTGGTCAATCAACGGCAGCCGTGGCTCTTGAAACAGCAGAAGCTTTAGGAGTCGATATGGTAATTGACTTAGCAGCAATAGATCATGTTTATACAAGCGATCCTAAAAAAGATCCTAATGCAAAACCATTAAAGGAAATAACATCACTGGAATTGAGAAGATATATGGAAACAGGTACATTACCTGGAGAATACAAGTTACTAGATAATCACGCCATAGATATAATGGAGAGGAGCGGTATAAAGATCTATATACTATACTATAGGAGTCCATGGAAAATACTAGATATAGTTGAGAAAGGAGAAAATCCTGGAACAATAATAAAGCCAGTAACAAAAGAATAAAAACACCAAACAATAAACATTCAATAATAGAAGCGGGGGTGCCCGAGCCTGGTCCAAGGGGGCGGACTCAAGAGAAGTCGGCGGTACAATAGCTATTTGCCGCCGCTGGGGGATCCGCTGGCGTAGGCCGGCGTGGGTTCAAATCCCACCCCCCGCACCATTCTAGATCGTTATTGGTAAGTAATTGAATCCCAATATTGTTAAGAAACCTACTAATGGCACTGTTATATTATCATCTATGATCCCTGGTATTTCGAAATGTTCAACTATACTTGCTAAGACTCCTGCAACTGCTCCAGGTAATCCTATTACTGCAGCACCTACTGGTACTGTTACAGCTATCATTGCTAGGTTTCCATACCATGATTTAGTCCTTCTACCATACATTATGTTTCTAACTAATCCTGTTACTGCATCTCCAAATGCCATGAATGCAACAGGTACTACTCCATACCAGTATGCTTGATGGTTCATTCCAAATATCATCCAAGATACTGCGATAACTGTGCCCCACATAATGCAGAAGTTAACCTCATACATATTATCTTCAACTTGAAACCAGTACATTAACTTACCAGTTTTATGAGGTATATATGTTAATACGGCCAAGACAATGGAAAGTATAAATGGCAGTAATGGGGTTTCAAAGAGGAAGGGTACAAGTAGTGCTACAAGGCCTCCTGCAAGTATATGTATTATTTTACGATTATAATATATGATCTTATTTTCTTTAATGCCTCGTTTTTTAGCCCATTTATAAAAATTTAAAGTTACTGGCTGTACCACTATTATAACCCAAGTAAATAATACAATTGTCCATACAATTTCCCATATATTAATTAACATAATCCGATACACCAGAACTCAGTTTTCATCATACTGGTAAGGAGAAATTGTGGTATAAAAAATTTAACAATTAAACTAGTCTGAAGAATCATGATATAGACATTGGTCTATGTATTAGATTATCTTAATACAGAATCTACCTTAACTAGAAAAAATCTTTATAACATCTGATATACTATCCTATTGTTAGAAAATAGTCTAATACAGTTAATGATCACAATAAAATGTACCTAATAGTTCTACATAAAGGAGGTGAAAAATATGGTTTCTAGGGTATCAGACGATGAACTAAGGAAAGCACTTGAGGAAAAACAAAAGACTAAACCCGAGGTAAATGAGAAGCAAAAGTGGATCAATAGGATGCTTAGAAGCGCTAAACACCACCATAAGATCTGTCCATATTATGATAAGAAGACTGTACTGTGCTTTCTAACTCTGGGCTCAAAATGTGATCGTGATGGTAGATTCGATAACTGTCCAGTGTTTAAGTCATTCCTTGAAAGGAAATATGAAGAATATAAATCTAAAGGATTACCTCTTCCCATGGACTTTGCAGATATAACTATAGCTATTGTTTAGAATTCTTCAAATATTTTTAATAAGTATACTTTTTTCCATAAGACATGACTAGATATAGGTGGGTAGTTTAAATGAGTAGAGGAACTAATGAGAATAAAGAATTTAGAATTAGAGATCTAGATAAGATATGGATGGAATATGATAGACAAAATGATATACTCTATATAAATTTTGGCTATGATATAGAAGATGCTGACGAAGAATTCTTGTCAGGCCAAGACATTGTTGTTAGGATAAAGGGCGGAAGAGTAGTAAGCATAACGGTTATGAACTTTAGCGAGAAAGCAGGGATCATAGTATATTAAATTTCGATCGGAAGCTGGCTCCTATCACTATAATGTACAACATAATGTTTAGGCTTGAGAATATCGATCAGATACTTAAATGCTTTCCAAGGATCACTTTTTTCACCACATGTATAAACATCAAGTGTAGCATAGTTATTTAAGGGCCATGTATGAAGTGCTATATGGCTTTCAACAATGAGCGCAATAACTGATATACCACCATGTTCTCCACAGACTTCCCATGATTTGATTTCTAGAACCTTTGCATCAGCTACTTCAGCAGCTTTTTTAACAGCTTCAACTAATAAGTCCTTATTTTCAAGAA
>CAZITZ010000075.1:0-7193 GCA_964542295.1 uncultured Desulfurococcaceae archaeon | reverse complement strand
TCATGAAAAGTTCTATAGCCTTTGATTAGTATATTATCAATGTTTGCTTCACCATAAAAGCTCTTGAATATTCGAGTACCATTTTTTCTAGCTATTTCTACAGCATTATGATCAAAGTGATCATGGGTTACGAGTATAAGATCTGCTTTCACACTAGGCCGTTTCAATCCTATACTTAATCCATCATGAGGATCTATAGCTATAGTATATCCATTAGATAATGTTATTGTAAAGAAGGCATGCCCATGCCATTTAATTTCAACCATGACTTATCCCTTCACAATAATATTTACATCTTCAAGCCTTATATATGGTGCAACAACATGACCTTTTTGCATATATTCCTTACTTATAAATTCTATCTTTGACAAATCATCATATATTTTGCCAGAAAGCATTACACCCCTAACAGGCTTAAGAACACCACTCTCTATATACCATGCTGGAGTAGCTACAACACTATATTCTCCTGTTTCTGGATTACTACTATGTGCTCCCTGAAGTTCATATACGAGTAAGCCTCTTCTAGTCTCTGCAATAATTTCATTTAGGGAAGCATCTCCTTGTTCAATAACGACATTTGTCGGTGCTATCCTAGGCACCCCTTTATAGCTTGATCTTATTGCATTACCAGTACTATTAGATCCGTATCTTAGTGCCCAATAATTATCAAATATGAAACCACGTACAATACCTTTCTCTATAATTAATGTATTCTTCATAGCTGTTCCTTCATCATCAAACATCCTTGTAAATAAACCATTCTTTAGCAAACCATTATCAGTAATAGTTAGTTTTTCAGAAAATACTTGCTTACCTTCTTTTCCTGTTAAATAACTCTTACCACGTACAACATTATCTCCTCTAATTGCATCGAGTAATGTATATTGCAATAAACTATTCACTGCATTAGGATGTAATATTACCGGAGCTTTCATAGAATCTATTTTAACTGGATGAAGACTTGTTAATGCGTAGTCCTTAACCCTATTAGCTATAGACTCTACATCAGGAATATTTGTTCTCGAATAGATAAAGTCACTAACTACTGGCGTCACATCTCCATTTTCATTAGCAACAACTCCTACATATATTATAGAATGAGTAAGGTGCTGAATATTCGATACTCCATTGGTATTAGCTATTGCTATTGATGATAAAGATGCTGATACAGAACCATAAACTACGACTAACCTCTTATCACTTATAATCAGATCAAGTAGCTCTCTTGATTTTTCAGCTAAAGAATCTTCTGAAACACGAGCAAGATCCGCACTATACATATTCTCTGGTATTTCATATTCTGTAGGCATTGGTAGGCTGTGCCAGTATGGATCTTTTTCCGATGCCTTAGCAATGCTTATAGCATCCATTATTGTCTTCTCTATAGATTGTATAGATAAATTATTAGTCGAGGCATAACCAATTTTATTATTAACAATTACTCTTATTCCAACACCTATTTCATAATGTGTTTCAGTACTTGTTATCATATTATTGTTTATCATAATTCCATGATCTTTTATACGGATCGCATAAGCTTCTGCCTCATCAGCTCCAAGATTCATAGCCTTCCTTAGAACCAGAATAACTATATCATATAGATTTAGTTTTTCCCAGCTCATAGGCTTCCACCAATAAGGATCTTTTTGACTCTTACATGAGGACCGCCGTCTGAAACAAATACCATTTGTCCCTTACCACATCTACCATAGCCTATTTCAAAGTCTTTTCCAACGCCATCAATTAACATTAGAGTATCAAGAGTGTTACCACTAATACTCATGTTGCGGACGGGATCTCCTATTTCTCCATTAACTATTTCATAAGCTTCCTGTACACCAACTTGAAATGTACCATCAATATTTGCTTGTCCACCACGAAAACCTACAATATAGTAGCCAAACTTTATATCTTCAAAAAGCTCTTCCTTACTCATATCGCCCGGCTTAATATATGTTGTCCTCATTCTAATGAGAGGAGGTACACTATAGTCTTCAGCTCTCGCATTACCAGTTGGCTTCATACCAATGAGGCCAGCATACATACGATCAGTCATTAATTGTTTAAGTACGCCGTTTTCAACAATGGTAACTGGAATGGCCTCAATACCCTCGTCATCATACTTAAACATGCCGAAGGAATCAGGTATAGTTGGATCATCCATTATCGTTACTAGATTGCTAGCTACTTTCTTACCAAGTTTATCCCTTAAAACACTGCCAGACATAGTTAAATCAGCTTCTGCTAAATGCCCAAAAGCCTCATGTGTAAATACACCTACTACTTCAGGAGCTAAAATAGCTGGAAACATTCCTCCTCTAGGTGTTTTCGCTTTTAATTGATTCTCAATCCTATTAACAATTATCTTAGCTATTTGTTCATGAGGAAACTTCTTATATAAGACATAGCCTTTACGAGTACCTAGTTCATGTCTAGCAGAAGCCATTACGTTTGCTTCACGGCCAGTTACCCATAGGTAAAGCCATGTATAGCTTGTATATTGCTCAATGTATCTTCCTTCACTTGATACATAGATAGTTTTTCCAATCATATCCATGTACCTTAAAGTAACAGTCTTGATACGGCTACTCATAACAGTGATTATCTTATGTAATTCCCTAAGATCACCTATTTTAACACCCATATCCACATCTCTAGGATCAAGGTCTATAGGATACTTGACCGCATCATGTCTACTACTAACTTTATAAATATTAACTGGCCTACTTGAACCTACAAGGGCTTTGGCAAATCTAAGAGCAGAGTCAATAGCAATTTTAAGATTCTCATAATCTACTTTCGATGTTGATGCAAATCCAAGTGAGCCTTTATAAAGTACTCTTACGGATGCACCTAAGGTCTTATCAGAAGATGCTGTATGGACGATGCCGTCCCTAAGTTCAATACTATTTAATGTGTAATCTTCAACTCTTATATCGACAAAATCCACTTCTTTATTAAGGCCGTATTCTATTATTTTATGAAGTGTATCCTCCAACTACTTACACCAAGTGTCTATAGTATACATGGAGATAAATATGTATAAAGATATACTAGACTATATAGCCAATAATGCCCATGTTATTGGATTCCTAGGTATTTTACTGATCGTAGTACCTTCTACTATTATATTATTGCTCCAAACTCTATTCTATTTGAAAGGTAGAAGATATGTTGATAGAATTAAAGGCACAAACATAGATGGTCTAATATCCATTATAGTGCCTATAAGAAAAGAACCCATTGAAATACTGGATGAAGGACTTAAACATATCTATTCATGGAATATTCGTGATCACGTTGAGATAATAATTGTTTCCGACGACGATCCAGAGGATCTACCAAGTATAAGAAAGATTATAGAAAAATGGGAGGATAAGGGATTAAATATTCACTTCATATGGCGTTCAATACCAAGAGGATTTAGAACAGGAGCATTGAATGTAGGATTATATGCTTCAAAAGGAGAGTACGTCTATATAATGGATGTAGATAGTCGTGTACCCGAATCATACTATATGAAAGCTATTGAAATGATTAAAAATGGATATAAAGCAGTTGTAGGAAGATGGCGTGGCCGAAATAAGGATACGCGTTTAGCAGAAGCACTATCTGTTTCAATGGATTATATAGTTGACTCCATATACCGTGGTAGAGCTTCACTTAATCTACCAGTAATGCCTGTAGGCACGGGAACTCTCTACTTAAGAAATTATCTCTTAAACGAGCTTGGTGGATGGGATGAAAATAGGATTCAAGATGATATGGAGATAGGGACTAGGATACTTAGGAAGGGTGGGAAAATAGGGTTTATAGATTCAACTAGTATATCTGTTGAAGTTCCCCGTAGACTTAAGAGCTTTCGTATACAACAGGAGAGATGGGCTTATGGAGCAACTGATGTAGTTATAGCTAGGTTTTGGGATATCATTTTATCTGATCAGCCTTTATACTCTAAATTAGAGACTATCCTCTTCCTTCTCCAATACCTGCCAGTATTGACTACATTCATTGGCGCTCTTCTAGTTATAGTATCTTTATTTTTTGGTTTTGATGCTTTCCATAGATACTGGTTTATTGGATTACCATGGATAATAGCAATGATACTCTATGGAGGGAGTTACATAGACTCTCAAATTAGAAGAGGAAAGCCTATTTATAAAGCACTAGTTAATCTCGGTAGAGTAACTGCAGCTACAACAACTATTTCAATAACTATTTCAAAGGCAATGATAAAGGCTTTTCTCAGAAGACCATTTATATATAAGCGTACGCCTAAGGGCAAACATGAAACCATGTTTTCATCTTTAAGATTCCCTACAGAAATACTATTCCTGACTCTACTAACTGTTTCTGCTATCTATGGGTTACTGAACGGTACTCCATATACTGGTGGATGGATATTAATTTACTCACTAGCCTATTACTATTCTATCATAAGGTGGGGCAAGGATCTACTGTTTAAATAACTATATAGATATAATGGATGAATGTACTATATTATTTAAACAATATTTATCCGTGATAGATAGTATGTATTAAAAATAATTGATGACCGGATATTTTTAGTGGTTCAGACATAGGTGGACTATAAGTATGCCTACAGTGTTTACAGAGAAAATGTATAGTGATAATGAAATCTATGATATGCTTAGGCCATATGTTGCAAAATGGTTCAAGAAGAGATTCGGCTCTTTTACACCTCCTCAAAAAATGGCTATACCATTGATAAAGAAAGGATATAATGTACTAATTTCATCTCCTACCGGCACTGGTAAGACACTAGCTGTATTTCTAGGATTACTTGATAATCTTTATAGTTATGCTGAAGAACATGGCGAATTACCTGAAGGCATCCAGATCGTGTATGTGAGTCCATTAAGAGCATTAAATAATGATATGAGGAAGAATCTTCAGGAGCCTATTATAGGTATTAATAGTGTAGCTAAAGAAATGGGCATTGAACTTCCAACAGTTAAAGTCGCTGTAAGAACAAGTGATACTACTCCAACAGAAAAGCAAAAAATGCTACGTGATCCACCACATATTCTCATAACAACTCCTGAGAGCCTAGCTATAGCTCTTAATGCACCCAGATTTAGAGAGAGGCTACGTACTGCCAAGGTTATAGTTATTGATGAAATACATGAGATGGCTAATAGTAAGCGTGGAAGTCACTTAAGCCTTAGTGTTGAGCGGCTAGAAAACCTTGTTGGCAAACCACTTACACGTATAGGCTTAAGTGCTACAATAGCTCCTCTAGAAGAAGTAGCCAAGTTTTTAGTTGGTTTCCGTGATGATGGCTTACCGCGTGATTGCTTCATAGTTGATGCACGTTTTACTAAGCCAATCGATATAAGGGTATTATGTCCTGTAAGAGATCTTGTTCATGCAGATGCTGAGGAGATTAATGAAGCCATTTATAGAAGACTCATAGATTTGATCAAGAGACATCGTACAACCCTTGTATTTACAAATACACGTAGTGCTACAGAGCGTGTAGTATACAAGCTCCGCAAGATCATGGAGAAAGAGAAAATTGTTGACATAGATGAGATTGAAGCACACCATAGTAGTTTAAGCCGTGACTTAAGACTTGAAATAGAGAATAAGCTTAAACGTGGTGAACTAAGAGTTATTGTTTCTTCAACTAGTTTAGAGCTAGGAATAGATATCGGCTATATCGATCTTGTTGTACTATTGAGTAGTCCTAAAAGTGTAAGTAGACTCTTACAAAGAGTAGGAAGAGCAGGTCACCATATTAGACAGGTAAGTAAGGGTAGGATTATTGTAGTTGATCGAGATGATCTTGTTGAGTGTACAGTATTGGCTAAGGCTGCTATGGAGAGGAAAATAGATCATGTAAGAATCCCGAAGAATCCCCTAGATGTACTAGCACAGCATCTTGTAGGTATGGCTTTGGAGAAGAAATGGAGAGTTGATGAAGCGTATAAACTCATACGTAGAAGCTATACATTCCACACATTATCCTATGAGGACTATCTTAATGTCTTAAGATATTTATCGGGAAGATATTCAAATTATCTTGAACATATGCGTGTATATTCTAAGATATGGTTTGATGAAGAAGAGAATGTTTTTGGTAGAAAACGTGGAGCTAGGATGATCTATTTCTTAAACATAGGAACTATACCTGATGAGAGCAAGGCCTATGTATTCACTATAGATGGTAGGTACGTAGGTGATCTTGAAGAAGAATTTGTTGAATGGCTCACTCCCGGAGATCTCTTTGTCTTGGGAGGACGTGTCTATGAATATATTAGGAGCCGTGGATTCCGGGTCTATGTTAGACCAGCTGATGGAGCCCGCCCTACCGTGCCTAGTTGGTTTAGTGAAATGCTTCCATTAGCCTTTGATTCGGCTCTTGAAGTCGGTAGATTTAGGAGAATAATTGCTGAAATGATACCTACATCTAGTAAAGACGAGATCATTGATTATCTTATAAAGGAATATAAGTTAGAGAGACATGCTGCTGAAAGTATATATAAATACATACGTGAACAATATCTATTTACAAAAGGCCTTGTACCATCAGATCGATTGATATTATTAGAAATATACGATGAATTTGATCGACGGAATGTTATTGTACATAGCTTGTTTGGAAGAAGAGTTAATGCTGCCTTATCTAGGGCTTATGCATATGTTATAGCCCGTGAACTTGGAGTTAATGTTAGGATTACAATAAATGATAATGGCTTTATGCTCACATTACCTGGTCATCCAAATACGCATTGGATTAAATTATTTATGGAGCTCCGTGAAGATAATATTGATGATATTCTTAAGAGGGTATTACGTCATACAGAGATGCTTAAGAGGAGATTCCGTCATTGTGCACAGAGATCATTTATGCTTCTAAGAAGATATAAGAATAGAGAGAGGAGCGTTCAAAAACTTCAATTAAGTGCTGAGGAACTGTTGAAAATAGTATCTGAAATTCCGGGCTTCCCCATTCTTAAGGAAACATATAGAGAAATACTTGAAGACTATATGCATATTGATGCTGCTAAAAAGGTTCTTAAATGGATTCATGATGGGACTATTAAATTAGAAACTATTGGTCCTAATCATGTACCAAGCCCGTTTGCCCATAATATTGTTGTACAGGGATATAGTGATGTAGTGCTTATGGAGGATAGAAAGAGATTATTAAGAAAACTATATGA
>CAZITZ010000074.1:4372-7283 GCA_964542295.1 uncultured Desulfurococcaceae archaeon | reverse complement strand
CTTTTAAGTAAGCTGTAAACGTTTAATGCCATATCTTTAGATATATATCCATGTACAATTGCATGTTTCCATATAGCATTTGAAACCTCCTTAACTATATGATCAATAGAATAGGCGGGCTTCAATAGATATTTCTCAACTCCTCTCCATCCTTCTTCTCTTAACAAATATTTTGCCAAGGCCGAAGAATCAATTACTATCACGATCCTCCCTCACATAAGATGTTATAGTACCTCTTGGTACTTCGGGGAGTTTTTCAATAACGCTTCTAACTTCTTTTAGAACAATTATTTTACGGGCTTCTTTTACACGTTTTTCAAGGAATCTCCTGATCTCCTCGCTCCAATTAACATATTTCCTTAAAGCATCCATTTCCTCCTTAAGTTTACGGGGTATACGAACACTTATCACGACACTCATAATACAGCACCTATATGATACTATATTACAGCTCTTAATAAGTATATGTCTACATATGAGAGATACTATGTATTACACTATGGGTTAATAAATATTCTAAACGGTTAGTGAGAATCACTTAGTGAGGCATCAGGACTCTTTTTGAAGAATCTTTAGTAGAATAAGTAGACTACTTTACCTGTATTATAGCTTATGGCTAATAGTTTCGGCTATCTCTCTCCTAATTATAAGTTTTTCAATATATAACTGGGTGATGAGAAAGAATGGGTATTACTGGTTTTAAGCAGATCGATATGCTTATAGGTGTTATACCTAGGGATTGGATTGTAGAGTTTTATGGTGATGATAAACTTGTATATCTTCTTCTGCACTATACACTTGCATACCAGAGTAGTTTCGGGAAAGTACTCCTTTTCCATACAGTTGATTTTGGAGGCCTAGATCCATATTTACTTCAGAAACTTTCCAAGATCCTTCATGGAGATATTGATAGAGTCTATATATCACGAGGCTTTAGACTAGGGGATGTTGTTGAAGGCCTTAAGAATATTATGAATAGAGATTATTATAGATGTTTAATCCTAGCTTATCCTTATTATCACTTACTAAACGATCCCTCTATATATCGTGTGGCTACAATGATTACGGGCTATATTAAGAAGATAGCTCAAAGTGGTAAGAGAGTAATATTGTTTAATAGTCTTAGTCGATTCGGCAAGTACTATCCTGATGGAGGTAGTTATCATCATCATACAGTACATGTTATTATTAGGCTTATTCGGAGGAGAAATGGTAGGGGCGTGGCAGAAATATTTAAGCATCCATGGAAACCTATTGGTGCACGTACACTCTTCTACATAGATAATCTAGTTGGGTGGAGTAATTGGGGAGGACAACGCCTTCTTTCAGAATGGCTGTATATAAAGAACTAGATCGTTTGTTTAAAATAATCGATCTATTACCTGTTCATGAGAAAGAAGTATTCTATAGACTGCTTGATAGTATAGAGGACACTATATCTCTATATACTCATGTAGCTGCACCAAATGATCCGTTAGAAGTGATCATTATACACTTAATTAGAAGGATCGCTGGTGAACTCTATGGAGATAGAGGGATGGATACTTGATGTAGAGCCGGGGGATAAGGGCCTCAGTATATTAGTTGTTGATATAGATTCAAACCTTCATACGATTAACTATAATGTTCTATTCCAAGGCTATATAATGCCTATTGGAGACATTGATCCAGAGTTATTAGCTAGAGATATAGCTGGATTAGATGAGGTTATTGATGCATGGGTTGAGGAATGGTTTAAACCTCCTTATTATAGGAGTAAGGTACCTATTATTATATTTTCTATAGATAGTATGAGATTACTATACAAGGTCTACTCTATAATACGTAGAATAGGCTATGGCTACATAGTTAATGACTATCCGCACCCACTTATAGAGACTTTATGGAGATACGGTCTTAAGCCATCTACTAAGGTATGGATAGGCGATAATAGAGTTAGGGTTTTAGAGGATTCTAATTCAATAGACTATACTCCGCCACCATTTATTACTTTAAAGATCAAGTTACTTAGAGGCAATAGAAAAATCTATAGTATTAATGAAGAACCAGATGGCATAGAGATCATTGTTAATGACGAGATTGTCTATAGAGGTTCTTTAGGTAAGGGTATTGAGTTGTTAGAGGAACTCGGCGGACATATTGGTTTAGCTAGTATTGTTGAGAAGAAGTATATGGATATGGTTTATCCAGGTTTACTCAATAGTGTAGCTCCTATATGGATTAATGTTGATTCAATGTTTACTGGAATACATGGCCTTATTGAATGGAGTCGTCTAAGCTATATACCTGTCAGGCTATTAAGTGATGCAAGTATTGGTAATGTGTTAACGACTATAGAGGCTCTGAGAGCTCGGAAACGCAAGTACCTAGTTATAAGGGGTCATGGTAGGATTGAGCCTTGGAGAAGTATGAGGGATTTCATACAATATGATCGTGGAGGTACAGTATATACGCCGAAATCCGGGCTATACTGGAGAGTGTGTCAAATAGATTTCTGTAGTCTCTATCCAAGCATTATAGCTAAGTATAATATCTCTGGAGAAACCGTTGATGACCCGTATTGTAGGGATTACATAGAGCCTCCTGGATCAAGTCATAAGATATGTATTGATCGTAGGGGTTTGGTTGCAGATGTTATGGAATGGCTTGTCTCTAGGAAGGAGGCTATTAGAGATCTTGTTAATAGTGGTAGGAATACTTTTCCCAGAGAAATTCTTAATGAGAGAATGGAGGCTATTAAATGGATTCTTGTTGCAAGCTTTGGTTATCTAGGTTATCGAAATAGTTTATTCGGCTCTATAATGGCTCATGAGACAGTTACATCAATTGATCGTTATATAATGGCTATTGCTAGACGGGCTGTTGAAGAGTATGGTTATAGGGTTATACATGTACTTGTTGATAGCTTATT
>CAZITZ010000074.1:0-4272 GCA_964542295.1 uncultured Desulfurococcaceae archaeon | reverse complement strand
TACATAGAACTACTAGAAAAAGCATTCAAAGAAGTAATGATCAGGAGCGCCCAGCCCGGTCATAGCCCAGGTAAAGGCTCCCCCCGGTCCACCGAGGTTCTCTCCTCATCCAAGATATAATATCGCGTATAATCTAGATTTATAATTAACTACAATAATATCTAGAGTAAACAATAAACCCCTCTATTAAAAGATATTCTAGTAGATGATGTCCTGATGGGCCGGAGCAACCTCCTCACTTGACCCATCATGGGGATGAAGATGGCGAGGGACATCTGATTTAGTCAAGCGGTGATAGACCTGTTTCCAATATTCTACCATATTCGTTATGTGTTTGTTTAAGCTTCATGACACGGACAATTATACCTTCTTCGCTCGTACCTTCTATTGATGTTACGATATCTATTCCCATGGTCTCCATATATTCTAGATAATCACTAAGATCTTCTTCGGATGGGAATACAAGTTTATATTCAGCTGCTATGAGTTTACCATATGCTCTCTTATGTAGATTCTCAATAGCCGGCTCCAAAATAGCCATTCCCAACTCATAGGCTATATTCTCAAGACGTTTACGATCCCATTTCATTTCATAACCTTGTGCTATAAGCCTTAATATTCTTGGAAATAGAAAGCTCTTCCCCTCATCAAATGGATACTTCATACCACTTCTCAGATCTCCGATATTTGTATGTACTGTAGTATATTTTAAAGGCTGTACACGATGTAGAGGATCTTTAATTACTATTCCTTCTCTACCATCACGTTCTAGCTCATCAACTATTTCCCATAGTCTCCAACTATCTTTCTTACTTAATACACCTAGTACACGTACGCGGCGAAGACTATACTTCTCAACGACCTCATCTCTTAGACTAAGAGGCTTTAACTTATCCTTATTCATTAAATCGAATACAAATAGATCAAAACGTGGTGCTTCAGGATACTCTACTGGTACATAAGGATTTTCTAAACCAACAACCTCACCAACAAGTACATGGTCTGGATATTCTTGTTCAAATCCACGAAGCTTATCCATATAAAGTCTTGATAGACGCGCTGTTGTATATGGGCATATGTAGCCTCCACGAGTAATTCCTAGCAATTTACCATTATAGACTACAACCCTAACATTATAACCATCCATTTTCTCCTCGACAACAAAATCACTAGGCATATACTTTGATGCTGCTTCTAAGAATGCAAGTCTTCGTATACTTGGGTATGCATAAATGACCATTGGTTCCTTTCCAATAAGTATAACTGTTCCTTCATTATAGCCATGAGCTTCGCGAGTAAAAACTAGATATTCTAGATCTCTATATTTCATGAGTCTGAGCTTTCTACCGATCAAGGATTTTAGATCAGAAATGTCTATGTTGAGTAAAGAAGCTAAACTAGCATAATCTATCAAACTATTCTACACCAATATTATAATATTATTATCAAGGCTAAAATACAGTTAGTACTAGTATAATGAGTAAATGGTGAAATTAATGAATAAATTAAAGCCTTGTATTCATGGTAAAATAGAGACTGAAGAAGTGGATCTGTATTTAACTCTAGCTGTATATAATTTCGGATTCTGGTTCAATGGAGTAAAAGGATTCATAATATTAGATGACATAGAGCCTGTTGTAGTAGAAGTTAGTGTTTCTGGAGAGTACACGATCTATTCTTTGACGGGGAATTGTTCAAAGGAACATATTACTAGGCTTGAATGGAGTTTAGGCATTAAAGAGGATCTAACTATGTTCCATAAACTAGGCATTAAAGATCCATTATTAGGAGAATTTGTAAGTAAATATAGTGGTTGGAGGCCTAGATCGAGTAGTTTATGGTGGGCGCTAGTCATAGGTGTGTGTCAGCAAAATGCCAGTTTTATTCAGGGATGGAGAATGCTTTACAATATCATTAAGCTTTATAATAGGAGAGTTCTTGTAGGTAGAACAGAAGTACTATTGCCCCCCACTCCTCCTGATGTAGTCAATAATAGAGCATTATTAATAAATGCAGGTACCGGGTATAGAGCTAATACAATTTACAATGTTGCAAAAATATTTGTTGGGAAGGAATTAGATCAGGAAGCCATGGTTAAATCAAGCCCTACAGTTATTGAAGACAAGCTTAAAGGAATCAAAGGTATTGGAAGCTATACTGCAAGGTTATCTATAATATTGGCTTTTAGGAAATATGATTTACCACCAATTGATAGATGGTTAAGGAAGATAATTTCAATAGTATATGATGTTCCATTAAGAGATGCTGAGAAGATATGGAGGCATAAATGGGATAAATGGAGTGGATTAGCAGCCTTAGCAACAACAATAGCACTTGATGCAAAACCACTTAGTAAGGCTCTTGAGAGAATAAAGAATAAACAACTAGTTCCAATAGATAAAGATAAGCCAACTCCATTAAACCTATGGAAATTCTATAAGTAATAGCTATGTAGATATCATATAATATAAGATTATGGTAAAGTATGAATATTAGAAATAAGAAGGATTCTAAGCAATATTGGTCTCTATATTGATTAGTACATTGTTTTTAATAAGATAGTCAATGTAATCTTGAAAGTAATAATGTAGATCCTCTAATGGATGTACTCCATAATCAAATCCTTTCTCTAATGCTAACATTATTGTCTTAGCATAAACTAGTGCAGTATATAGTGCTGTCGCTGGTTTCTCCAATGAACCAGTTAGACTAGATAATAGTCTATAGTAGTACCTATCCTTAGCAAGATCGATATATAAGATAGCCTTATCCGGTATTGTCTGTCTTAATACCTTTTCAAACAATTTTGCTGTAAATCTGAAAGGCTCGATCTTAGAATCATTTATTTCCAACGGTTCTTTACTGAAGAACCCTAGATCACGTAGGATCTTCATAGCCGTTAGATGGCCCTTATACCTAATAGTGATCTCATACATCTCCTTAGCACGTACATTTCTTAGTAATGTCCTTAAGCCATCACTATAGAAACCTTCATATGAACCAAAGTGAGGTATCTCTACATAAACTATTTCTCTAAGCGGATCAACTATCATGATCTTTCCATCAATAATTATGTGGGCTGGACGAATGTATTCCTCAATAAGATCCTCTGGACTCCAAGTAATCTGATAACCTATCGGAGGAATAGGCTCTACGGGTATTCCTCCAACATAAATCCTTACTCGGTCAAGATCGCCTAACTCATGATGTATTTTTCCAACAACAAGATTAGAGAACCCTGGAGCAAAACCAGCATCAACAACATAGTATGTCCTCTTATTCATACACACTTTTTCTAGATCATATGGATCAAAGTCAATAAAAGATACGTCAACTACATTTAATCCATTATTCAATAGTTTCTCAATATATCTCCTGGCTATACGTGATGGTAAAGCTGTAGCAACTATAGGGGTTCCATGAAGAAGATCAACTGCTTCTCTTGGATCACATGTCCTATAAAATCTTATGTCTGGATTGATTCTACTAACATACTTGCTTAAGTCTCTACAATCAATTGTAACTATATCTAAATCCTTGTGCTCCTTGCTAACTAGTTCTAACGCTAATCTACCAACTCTACCAATACCTATAAACCCTAGATCTGCCATAAGACATTACCAACACTGCTCTTAAATAAATTATATCATAGTAAGCCTTAAAATAATAACATAACTTAATTGATTCTACAAGAAATGTATTATAAAATACTTATGGAAATTGTTGCCGCGCCATTCGTGGTTGTCCCCATTAATAATCTGGTTTATTTATGTATATATAAGCTTCAATTTTTGATTATATACTCCTAATAATACTCTGATGCTTCTTTTGGATTTCTGAGAAACTATAATTGCTATAGATCATAATGTTATCTTATATAATATGAACAAGGCTAGAATTATGACTTGTACTTATTAGTCAGTTACTAGAATCTATCTTCATAAACTTTAAACTGATTCTTCTTCAATATATCAGAGTGAGAAATACTCTTTTAATCTAATTATAATCATAATTTCTTTAACGGTGTAATTTAATGATTTGTTTACTTGACCTATTTAAGTCTATGCCGAAACGAATACTTCTCTTCGGAGTTGGTGGTGGAGGCGATGTTGTATCAGCGGCTATGCTTGGCTTATGGCTTAGGAGGTATGGATTTAAGACATTCATAGGTGCAGTTGCATGGGAACGCTTTGTGATAGATCCTTTACCTGGACCTCTGCCATTTAATACTTTCTATAACATAAAGAGAATATCTGATAACGTAATAGCTGT
>CAZITZ010000073.1:0-7296 GCA_964542295.1 uncultured Desulfurococcaceae archaeon | reverse complement strand
GCATGGGATAGAAGCAATTATACCTGATCGGGAGGATATAGCTATAGTAAATAATATAATCTATTATGAACTAGTTAAGGGCATTATAAAAGATGGATCTAGGGAGAAAGTAGAGAAGATAATTATGAAGCTCATAGATAAGGGCTCAGAAGCAATAGCACTAGCATGTACAGAACTCCCACTACTAATAAAGAAATTTGATAAGACAAAGATCTATGATACGGCAAGAATACATGCAATAAAAGCACTTGAATACGCAATAGAATAAATAATAAAATCTACTGCCCGGAATAAAAGGATAATAAGCGAGTGCAGGACCAAGGCACCACGGGGAAACAGTCCCCCGGAAAGCCCCCGCAAGTCATCATCACCCACACAACGGCTCCCCCGGGGTGGGGATACAAGACCTAGGGAGCCAGTAGAACCCTAAGCCCCGGGGTCTCTTAGGATCCTACCGGCAACCCTAGGCTGTATCCCCGAGCCATTGTGTGGGTGGGTTAATGTAATCTTGCAGGTGCTCGAGGGAACTTATTTCCCCGTGGCACCCGGTCCTGCGTTGTATTAGTGGTCTGAGTTTTGTTTTTAAATGGTCGGGCCCATTATTTCCTTTGGATAGATAGTTTTCTATACTATTACTATCGATTGTTATCTAGGGAGTTAGTGGCTGCCTTGAATGAGGTATTGCTACTATTTATAGCATATGCAGCTTCTCTATTTATGGCCTGGAATATTGGCGCTAATGATGCTAGTAATCCTACTGATACTGTTGTTGGTGCCGGTGCATTATCTATTAATAAAGCGATCATTTTATTCAGTATCTTCGCAGGTATTGGAGCGGTTATGCAGGGATGGATGGTTATGAAGACACTTGGCAAAGGAGTTGTTTCCCCACTAGGTGTAGCTGGTGCATTATCAGCTGTTCTTGCTGGTGGTTTATGGGTTTTAATAGCTACATTAAAGGGTTTACCTGTATCAACTAGTCAGAGTATAACTGGCGGGGTCATTGGTATAGGGTTATCATATGTTGCTCTAGGATTAATCAGTATAGGTGATATTAGATGGAGTATTGTTTTAACGATAATACTTAGTTGGCTAATATCTCCTGCAGCTAGTATAGTGTTATCGATTTTACTCTACCTATTATTTGAAAGAATATTTCTTAAGAGAATATATACTGAGAGAATAGCTAAGATCCTTAGAATAATACTTATAGCCTCACTAGTTTTCTCAGCATATTCTTTTGGAGCAAATGATGTTGGTAATGCTACCGGTGTATATGTAGCAATAACTGGCAAGTATCTAGGATTACCCGATGTATCAACTAGGATGTTTCTAGCATTACTCGGTAGTATAGGTATTGCTTTAGGAGCATTTACTCTCGGTAGAAGAGTAATTGCTACAGTTGCATACAAAATAACCCACCTAGATCTATTAACTGGTATGGCAGCTGAATATGCTAATGCATTGACTGTATGGCTATTTACTACAGTACCATATATGTTGATAGGCTATGGAATGCCTGTATCAACTACACATGCAAGTGTATCAGCAATTATCGGCGTAGGTATCGCCAGATCAAGGAGTTTTAGAGGTGTTAGGTGGAAAACAGTATTATTAATAATTATGTCATGGCTATTAACATTGCCGATAACAATAGCTCTTGGATTTACAATACACTATATAATGTACAATATATTATTTATACAATAGAATATGGGTGATACATAAGTTGTCTACATGGATATGGCTTTCTGGGAGAAGAGAGAAAGAAATTCTCTTAAAAGGACTCCACCACCTAGATCTAGTTTATGAAGTTGTAAAGAAGCTATTAGACATGATATCTTCACTTTCAAAAATGGAGATTGCTAAGGCGAGAGACTATTTTAACGTAATAAATAAGAAGGAAGAGGAAGCAGATGTAGTTAAGAGAGAAATTATAGAAGAACTTAGTAAGGGAATAATTCATCCAATGGATCGAGAAGATCTGCTTAGATTAATTCTATCAATAGATGATATAGCCGCATATGCTAAAGCATCAGCTCGAAGAATCAAGATAGTCATTGACCTAGGCTATAGTATGCCTGATGAATTCATTACATTACTATATTCAATGGTTGAACATAGTGTTAAGGCTGTAGACACTCTACGTGATGCAATTAAGCTATTAACAAGTGATCCACGTAAAGCTCTTCAATTAACGTATATTGTTGAAGAGATAGAGGAAAAAGTTGATGATATAAGGCTTAATGCATTAGAGTATATGTATCGTATGTGTAGTAGAGATTTCCGAGTAGTATGCCTACTATATAAGGAGATTATTGATGATATAGAGATAATAACTGATAAATGTGAAGATACGGCGGATACGATAAGATCAATAGCAATACACCTCATATAACGTGTTTAGGCAATAAAGCTTTCTCTATCCCTTCTATACATTTTATATTACATGAAGACATGATTTGAGAGAATAATTGGAATAGAATAGCTATATAGCTTTTTAGGGTTTTCATATTCTTCTCTTTTTAAATTCTATTACTAAGTGGGGCAAATCATTGGCCGGCGATACTGTATTGAAGAATTTAACTGATAATAAATTACATTCAGGGAATTCCATTACTGGTTTAATTTATTATCCATTTAATTTCGATTTTGAAAAGTATAGTGAATTATACTCTAGATCTAAATTTGGATGGTCTAAATGGCTTGAACTATATAAACGTGATGAACTACTCTTTAGGCTTTCATTTAATATAGTCAAGGAATTAAAAGGCTATAGACAAGCTGTTAAGTATTCAAAATATCTTAAAGCATTATCTAAACAATGTGTTATTATTAGGGGCCGTGGCTCTAATCCACGTGCACTTGCATCAGCTATAGCCTATTATGTCCTTACAGTTTTTGCTAATGAAGACATTAGTTTAAGCATATTCTTTAAATGGTCTAGTAAAGCATCTGTATATAGAGCTTTAAAGTCTGTGGCTAATGCAATTGGACATGGAGAACTTTTCTATAAACTCCTCCTCTCATCCATTAAGAAATGCGTGCCTAGATCATATGGTGATAGATTATATTTTCCTAGATTATGCCTCCTTGTTTTCCGTGACTCTAAAAGTTTTCTCGTTTTATCTGAACGTGTTTTCCGCGGCTATGTCCGTGTTAACCGGGGGGTTAATGTTGAAGGATTCCTCATCCATGAAGATTATGTTAGGAGGTATAATGTTATGAATAGTGTTGAATTAAAGTTTAGATTTAGAGTACTTGAGCTTCTTGAAATGTTGAAGAAGAACATAGGCTATGTATTCACTGCTAGAGATGTAGCTGAACTATTATGTACAGATTCTCAATATGCAGGAAGACTATTATCACTACTTGTTAGAGGGGGGTTTCTAGAAATTGTTGAAGAAAAGCCGGTCCGTAAGTATAGGGTTAGAGACTATTAACCAATACTTTGTAGGCCCTGTCAATGTAAGGATTGTTAGAGAGGATTCTAAGGTAAAATATGTTGTTTCCGAGCCTGAGTTAGGGGATAACGCATACAAGGCATATCAAGCAATTAGAGACTATCTATCGAGGAAAGAAGAAATATCAATAGACGATATATGGGAAGCAGGGGAACTCTTAGGATTAACAGATATTGTTGATAAGTATTTCCCAGTAATCGATTACTATTTAAGACGTGATAGAGGCTATGGAAAACTTGATGTATTGTTTAAGGACAATCTTATAGAAGAGATCAAGATCCGTCCAGGACCAATCTATGTAATTCATAGAAGTATTTATGACGTTGACTGGATCGAGACAAATATTGTTATGGAGTCTATAGAGGAGACTCGGAAATACTTATTCCTATTAGCTAGAAAAGCAGGGAAGTTTCTATCACCAGCTTTTCCTATACTTGAGTTTAGATTGCCTGAAGGACATAGGGTTCTTGCAATATATGGTGATGTATCTGATGAGCCTGAAGCAACTATTAGGAAGTTTCCAAAGGAGCCTCTAAACATACTACATGTAGTGAGACATGGTACTCTTTCTCCATTATTAGCTGCTTTCCTATGGCTTGTTGTTGAAGCACAAGGGTTTCTACTCATAGTAGGTCCTCAGGGTAGTGGTAAGACTACATTAATGGCATGCTTACTTGATCTTGCTCCTCCAGACAAGTATGTTGTAACTGTTGAAGAGACTCCGGAGATAAGACTAACAAGGAAGCTATGGACTCCTCTATGGATTAGAGAGCCTTTAACATTATCTCTAGAAGCTGCAAAGACAAGGATTGGTTTTAGAAAATTATTGAAGACGACTTTAAGGACTAGAGCCCAATATATTGCTGTTTCAGAGGCACGAGGGAAGGAGATAAGGTATCTCTTTGAAGCATCTGCTCTTGGATCGGGTAGTTTAGCTACTTTCCATGCAGGATCAATAAATGATTTTGAGAAAAGGATCAAGTTATTGAGGATACCTCCAGAGATCTTTAATCTATTATGGGGTGTAGCTATTATGAGGAAGATTAAAGGAGTTGGATATAGACTCGTTGAGCTGTATGAGTATAATGGTATAGAGTTTGAACTTCTAGCTAAATGGGATCAGGATCTAGATAGACATGTATTTGTAAAGGATCCTGTAAAGAGCATTATGTTGAGGAAAGCATGTGATATATTGGATTATGATGTTGAGAAGGAGTTGGTAAAGAGAACTGAGATAATTACACGTTTAGTTTCGAAGGGTATATTCTCCTTAGACAATTTATTTAGGGAGATTGGATGGCTTTGAGAAAAGCCTTTATTATAGAATTACTAGCTGCTTTCTTCTTTGCATACATAGCTTCTATTATAGTTTCACGTATTAGTAGTAGCGATTATATTGTTGGTGAAGAGATCTATGGAGCTATGGCTGTATTAATAACATGTACATTCTCTGCTACAATCCTGGTTCTAGACACTATTTTAGGATCGCTCCTCTTTAAACCAATATATGTATTTATTGATAGATTCAGTGCTAAGATTAAAGTATATTATAGCTTTGCCCCATACATCATTAGATTAGGCCCTATTAAGATAAAGCTAAGTAATCCATTACTTATCATAATATCTCTTATATTCCTCATAGATATTATTGGAGGCATACTGTTTATTGGTATGAACCTTATTATAGCAATAATATTAATTCTATGGGGGACATTCTTTACATCATATTTCTTATATAGAGGATTATTCGTTCCAAGTCTATATTCTGTAAAAGTAAAGAAAGATATAGCATTAAAGTTGTCAAGAAGGATTCCATGGTATATATTATTGGCCCGCATTGGATTCTTAAACAAAGTCTCTAATTCTATATATAATGTAGTATCTACTAAACTATATGACCTATGTCTTAAAGCGGGCTATGAGTGGAGCTCTATCGAATTATCATTATTTACGAGATCTATACTAAATACATCGTTAGTTATTTCATTAGCTCTATTAATTCCTTCAATCTTGATCCTTAATATCTATGGATTACTTGTATTATTACTTCCAATTATTTCATTAGCTCTATTGATACTGTTTTTCATTATTAAAGCCTTTGATCGAAGTAATAGTATTGGTGAAGAACTACCATTTCTAGGTCTTGCAGGATTATTATCAGCTATAAGTGGTCTAGGCCTTTCCTTTGCATTTAAGAAATTGTCATCAAACGATTTTCCAGCGATCAAGAGTGAATATAGAAATTTAAATGCTTTATCAAAGAGAATGGATCCTGTTTCGGCACTTAATGAACTTGCTAAACAGCATCCGAATAGATCGTTTAAGGAGTTCATTTACGGCTATACATCTATTCTTCTCAGTGGAGGAGATATTGTTAGGTATCTTGAGGATAGAGTATCTGAATTCTTTAATATGCATAGACTTGTAATGGAGAGATATGTTGGAATAGTATCTGATGTTCTTAGTGCATGCATGTTTGTATTCATCTTTAGCCCACTCATAATATTGCTTACGGCATTTGTATCTCCCGGTAAATCACTTGCTCTTGTTATGCAGTTAAACTATCTCATTATACCATCTATACTATTGCTGATGTATGTTGCTATACATGGTATTCAGCCTAGATTTAGAGATATCTATAACGATCTACATGGATTAGCTATAGCTGGAGTATCTGGCGGTATAGTTGCAGTATTAACCGCTATTATTGGTCTTGAGAGGTATCTAGCCATAGGTGTAACGCTATTCTCTATGACAATGAGCTACGGACTATGGTTTAAGACATGGTATAATAGGGTTATGGCTGAAGAAAAGAATCTTGTTAGATTCATTAGAGACTTGATTGAGTTTAGGAAAATAGGGTATAGTATTGATCATTCTATTAGAGAACTTCTCCGTAGAAATCTATATGATCCCTTATTCAATAGGGTTCTCCAAGACTATCTTAATGGAAAATATTCTGCTAGATCATGGCTTGTCAGAGCTACTTTTAGGATTTTAAGTGTTGCAGAAGAATCTGGCAGTGATTTACCATCACATTTAGAGATCATTAATAAGCATATAAATAACTTTGTATTCAATAGATTCAAGGTAAAGAGTACTTTAAGGCCTAAAGAATTCATGCTTTACCTAATGCCCTTCATTATAGCTTTCTGTCTACACATGATCTATATACTATTATCTAAATATTCAGTTACTGTATCTGTACCAGGGTTTATATTACCAAGTATGACTGGTTCTTCATCTAAACTTTTAACCGAGGCTAGGAATACTGTTCTCTATTCATCGGTTGCAATGAGCCTACTTATTTCAAAAGCATCTGATTATACTATTAGAAATACTATTAGAGCATCAATTGCTGTAGCATTGGCCCTAGTCTCTATATATTTAACTGAAATGATTGCTTTAATATTCTTCTAGCCATTAATAAGGATTATTCATTTCATTATTAAAACTATATGGGACGTCATAATTGTTGTGCAATTTGGGGCATCATAATTGTTATACTTCTTAGACATAATAGAAAAAACTTAAATAGATGTGAGTTGTGGACTGAAACTATTTTTATACTACTCCATATATATGCTGAGAATCTAACACATTTCTCTATGAACTCTTTAAAAACTCTACATCCTGTTTCCTGTTTCCCTATCCAGACTTATTAGTGAGGGATAGGTGTTGCGTGGAGTAAGTAAGATTGTATCTACAATAGCTCTACTAGCAATGGTTGTAGCAGGAATAAGTGCTGTCTGGTATGTGTTTAGTGGTAACTTATCAGCATATAGCTCAGCTGCATTAGTAGCAAATGTTAAGGGAAGTTTTGATGGAACAA
>CAZITZ010000072.1:0-7301 GCA_964542295.1 uncultured Desulfurococcaceae archaeon | reverse complement strand
GGCGAAGAACCGGATCCAGAGGCACTAGCAAAACTAACTAAGAGAATAACCTATAATACAGAACTTATTTACTGGAGCTATACACCAGCTTTTAGCGAGTGTAAGAAATGTGGATGGAAATCAACAGGTCTTTATAGATACTGTCCTAGATGCGGTGGAGATACTAACGTATGGAGCAGAATTATAGGATATTACAGGCCTATTAGTAATTGGAATCCTATTAGAAAATTGGAGTTCTGGACTAGAAAACATTATATATAAAAGAAAAGTATTTAATGTCTTTGAATGAATTTACATATAATAGACAATTTTAAGTGAGTATTATAAGTATTCTACATGGGTAAACCTTATTTTAGGTTTAAGGAGACTATTTTAAATAGTATCATGGGTATTACCGGTGATTAATTTTGGATCAACGATTACATGAAATACCGCTGACTAGATTTATGCCGTTCAATGCTGTTATTCATGATGTTATCTATGACTATATACCTTATTCTAAGGATATTGAAGCACAGGTTATGGATACGTGGGTTCTACAAAGACTACGCTATTTATACCAATTACAGTTAACACACTTAGTATATCCATCTGCCACTCATACAAGGTTTAGCCATAGTATTGGAGTTATGCATGTGGCTCATAAATTCATGAATAACCTACTTAGCCGGCTTGATACATTAAGGAATAAAATACCTTATGAAGAAGTAAGAGTTTTCTATAATAAGCCTAGAGAGGTTCTTGTCGCTGCAAGAATAGCAGGTTTACTACATGATATAGGCCATGGACCATTTAGTCATTCTTTTGATCGATACGTTTATAGTAAGAAAGATTATCTAGGTTATCGTATAGGTAATCATGAGATCTTAGGTTATTTAATATATAGAGACTATCTAAGGAAACATGTTCTCGGGGTATTAAGGTCTAGTGGAACTGGGATAGATCCTGATACTGTTATAGAGCTTCTTGATCGAGTAATGAAGCCTCCTGAAGGAGCCATTAATGGTACAGATTTACTATCTATGAGTATATTAGATAAAGATGATTTTTACTTAAAGGAGGCACCATCAACTGATCCATTGGATCAAGCTGGCAGAATAGTTCGCATGGTAGTACGTGATTTTTTGTATCCAGCTGATATACTGGATTACCTTATTAGAGATAGCTATTATACAAAGACACCTATTGGTATGATAAATGTTGACTGGCTCATACTTCAAACATATCTTGTAAGCCATAAAGGTTTACTTGTACCAGCTATATCTGATAAAGGCTTAGACGATCTAATAAGATTACTTAATGCTAGAAAATTCATGTATAAGAATGTATATTTCCATCCTGTTAACCTAGCCTTCGACGAATTAATGGGCACAGTATTTGAGTGTGATGAAATAAAGTCTATGGTTACAGAGACTATTGATAAAATGATACGAGAAGGAGAATATAACTTGTATACTACTTTAACTGATCACACGATATACGGTCTCATATTGAAATGGAGTAATTTATCAATAGATAAACTTCGCCATTATTGTGGTGAACGGGCAAAAGATGTACTAGATACAATTAAGGGTATTCTACATTATAGGAAAATGCCTTGGAAGAAAATAGTTAGATACTACTTCTCTAAGAAAGGTGTAAGTTTGTTCCTTTCTAAGAAATATGGAGATAAAATGATTGATCTACTTCTAACAGGTATCATAGAGAATGCAAGGGATAGTCTAGGAATAGACATAGAACATGATAAAATAAAAATAAAGATTACAAAAATAACAGCTTATCCAACAGCTGCTAAAGAAATAACAGAATATATATACATTGCAAGAACTCGTGGTGAAACACCAATAGATTTCCGTATAGAAAATATAGACAGTTTCGTTAAAAAGAGAGGTATCGAAGACGAGATATTAATTACTGTTTATATGTGGAGAGAATTATACAATAGTTTAAGTGATGAACAATTGAAAAACATACTTTCATTAATAGAGGAAGAAATAAAAGAAATTACTGGCTTAAGAGAAAAAGTTATTCCCGAAACTTCTTAGAATCTAATTTAAAAAGCATATCATTTAAATATATCATCGTAGCTTCGTTGATGACTTCATTAATTCTTCCTATATATACGTATGGTTTATCATTAGCGAACTCTATAAGGCCGGAACTACTTTGTTTGACAACTCCTGTGTCAAGTAAGTATTGCAGATCCCTTTCTAACTCATCACAAAAAACTCCATGAATAGTAAGTCTCCATTTACAATTATGATATTTACTAGGTATTTCTTGACCGAATTTTCTCCATAGCCAAAAGACTAGGCTATGAATAAATGGTCTATCAACACCATATACTTTCAAAAAATTATACAAAAAACTTAAACCATCATCCATTTAAAAACACCCTGAGAATAGAGTTGAGTTAATAATACTCTTAAAGTGTAAGAGAATGTATTACTGGAGAAATACTTTATTTGAAGATATTCTTCTCGATAAACTCATAGATAAACCTATAACTGTACATACGTACTTCACTATATGGTGATTACAACTTGTCCATGAGGAACCTACTTAATGAGTTCTACAAGTACATAGGCGTATGGAAAGAGAAAAGCCCAGAACAAATATCTAAGTTCATAGAGCTTTTAAAGGCTATTGAAAAGCCGGGCTACCTCGATACTAAAACCAAAGAGTTAATAGCTGTAGCAATATCAGTTGTAGCTCAATGCCAATGGTGTATAGCATTTCATGTAAAGTCAGCTCTAGATGCTGGAGCTAAGCCAGAAGAGATTCGTGAAGCCGCTTGGGTCGCTGTATTAATGGGAGGAGGCCCGCAATTAGCTTATATGCAACTTGTAGAGAAAGCTTTAGAAGAATTCAGTAAATAAATCATATATAGTGATGACCGACCAATCTACCGATACTGATGATGAAGGAACATCCTTTCTGACCAATATATTTTTGTCAAACCACTAATATTATCTAATCCGATTTGAGGAATAGAGTTATTTAACCACCAATTGTATAGGGAGATATATAGTTTTTTATAAGTAGAAGTAAGAGTAGGTGGTGACAAGGATAATTGAAATACCCATTAGACAGGATTTGCATAAAAAGCGGTATTCTTTGTCCTAGGTGCCAGAGACTGGTTGATAGAGGTGTTGTCAATAAATATGAAATCCCTATTATGAAGGAACTCATCGATCTTGAGGAGCGGGTTTTCAAGGAACTCAGAAAAGGCAAATACAAGAAAGCTTATCAAAGTGGTGATCTAATTATTATCGTTGTTGAAGGAATAAACGATCCTAAAGCTCTTGATAGGGCTGGAAAAGAATTAACACGTAGACTTAATGCTAAAGTGAAAATAGTTGAACACACAGGTGATATTAGGAGATTAGTTGAGCAAGTTGTTTATCCAGCTACTCTTCTCGGAGTAAACTCCTTATGGCTTCCTGACGGCTCTGAACAAATTATAATAAGAATTTATAGAAGGGACCAAAGATTCATTAGTGGTAAGAAGAGACATTACGAGGACATACTTGGACAAATACTTGGTAAACCTGTTAGGATAAGGCTTGAGTAAAAATTAGATCACTAGATTTTCTTTAAATAGTTCTCTAAGAACAATAGTTGCATATTGACCCATCTTTAAAGAAAATTCGATCCATAATTCTCCATTTCTAATCAATATTTTAGGATTAGTTGGTTTTAACATTATTCTTCTTTTCCAGCCACTTAATCCTAAGCTTCTTAATGATTCAACTAGGGAGAAACAAGTTAAACCCTCTCTTGATAGAATCTCATAGTATAATTCCTCGTTATCACTACATCCAGGGCCATATACACATATTTCTCGATCATCAACCCATTTATGTGTTTCAATAAACTTATTTAAAGCTTCATTAAATAAATATGACAGATATGATTCTATAAATAGTAATAGAATGGGTTTCTTTAGACTAAATATAATATCTTCTAAAATCTTCCTTTTACGTAAAAGTCTAGATATTCTTCGTTCGTAATGAAGTCTATAGACACGATCCAGTTTATTCATTGCTCTAGCTAACAAGCTATTTATAGACTCTCTTGGATAGAGACTATATAGTAATTCATTAACAGCTCTTGAGTAATCTTTCAATACTATATACTTACCTATTAGATGAGTATTGTATCTTTTTGTGCCAAATCTCTGATATCCATAATATGATGGTAAGCCATGGACAATGATCCTCTTAAATATATCTGAAACAACGTCTCTATGTATAGCATCACCTATCTTTATTGAAAACTTATTTCCAATAAGAGATTTTTTAGTAAGTTTTCTATTAATATAACCTATATAATATAGTTTAAGGTTTTGAGAATCAATGACAAGTTTATTTATAGAGTTATATTCTTCATTGATTAAATATTTCTTTATGGATATATACTGTATAGATGTAGAGTCTCTATCTTTAAGTCCAATATACTTGATATTTGACTCAGGTATTTTGAAAAACCTACTAATTACTCTAATAGCGTATAGTGTATCTATCCCTTTTTTAACAAGTTTATATAGAATGTACTCGCCATCTTCATTGCTATAATTTAACGAGTCTAAGTTAATTACTTCTTCAACTATAAATGTCTCTGGAGTTTGTTTGTATTCTACTTTAACATATTTGTCTATTAAACAATATTTCAGACCACATACATGATCTAGATAATGACAGTATGTTATGTTTTTCATAGTAACTTCAACCTACCAGTAACTTTATCTATGAGATTCGATGGCGCAGGACCTATACCTACGGCAGTGAGAGTGCCTGGAGGTAATTCTGTTAATCCTGCATCTCTTACAATTGATGTAGGTAGTCCCAAGCTTCTAGCTCGATCAACTAGATCAAGTAGTTCCTTTTCCGAATCAACTTTTACAACTACTTTTTTCTGACCACTATTCCACCAAGGCTTAAACCATTCTGGTCTCTCTTTATTCGCTTTAAAAGCAGCTAATACTGCTGCATGTGCTACTTGTACAGCTAATTTACCTCTACTCATACCAAGATCTGTTCTTACAATTATTACTTGCTTATATTGGTCTGCAATCAATGTCGCCAATCCCTCAATACCATCTAGTATAATATATAGTACCCGATAATTTTATAGGGGAATTGCAGGGTTTTTATCCATACTAGGCATATAGTTGGGGTTGAAGAGACGATGGTTAGTGCAGAGTATAGGTTAACGCCGATACTTGAGGCTGCATCGCCACCTATATGTAGTAGTTGCCACCGTGTAATTCCTCCAGGAGAACATGGTGTTAGCTTTACATGTCCTAACTGTGGAGCTGTAATCATATGGCGTTGCCGTAAGTGCAGACAATTATCTGTACCTTATAAATGCCCCAACTGCGGTTTTGAAGGGCCTTAAACTCAAAATATGGGGTGTAGTATATGGCACGTGTATTAGTTGTTATGAGGATTCTTCCGGAAGATGTAAACATCGATCTTGAAGAGCTTAAGGAGAGAATAAGAAATAGTCTTCCAGAGGGTTATGAGATCGCGAGACATGATATAGAGCCTATAGCTTTCGGGCTAAAAGCATTAAGACTATATATTATTATGCCTGAACAAACAGAAGGTGGTACAGAACCTCTTGAGAGACTTGTTAATGGAGTTGAAGGAGTAAGTCAAGCTGAAGTAGAGATAGTCCATAGACTTACAGAGTAATCAGAATAATTTCTATCTTTATATACTAAATAAGACTGTTCTATGTTTTTGAAAAACCATTTTTATAGTCTAAGGTATTTTAGGGAGATAGAAGGGAATTATTTAAAGAGAAGAATAGTTGGTGGAAGAGATCTTGCCATCTATATCAAGTGGTTCGACTAGAAGAATTAGGAAGAAACTCATCTTGAGAGTTGTAGAAGCCTTCCACAGGGATTCTGGTAAGGGTATTGCCAAGATCGATCCTGATGCAATGATTAAACTAGGAATTGAGAACGGTGATATCATTGAAATAGAAGGTAAGAGAAAAACCGTTGCAAAGGCTATACAGAGTACACCAGAAGATCGTGGTTTAGGCATTATAAGGCTTGACACGATAACAAGACAAAATGCTAATGTTAAGGTCGGTGATAAAGTTACAGTATCAAAAATTGATGTAAGGCCTGCACAAGTCATTAAATTGGCGCCATCAAAATTCTATGCTCAAGTTGATCAGAATTTTACCAGATTTATAAAGTCTAGATTATTAGAGAGGCCAGTTATAGAAGGAGATCTTGTTATTGTACATACTATAGGTCAATCTCTACCGTTTAAAGTCGTATATACAAAGCCTAAAGGACCAGTCATAATAAAGCCTACAACAAACCTCATACTCCTGGAGAAACCAGGCGAACACTATAAAGTACCTAGAGTGACCTACGAAGACATTGGTGGATTAAAGAACGTTATACAGAGAATAAGAGAATTAGTTGAATTACCATTAAGACATCCAGAATTATTTAAGAGACTCGGAATAGACCCGCCTAAAGGAATATTGTTATATGGTCCTCCTGGTTGCGGAAAAACATTGCTTGCTAAAGCAGTTGCTAACGAGGCTGAAGCATACTTCATAGCGATCAATGGACCAGAAATAATGAGTAAGTTTTATGGAGAGAGTGAGCAGAAACTTAGAGATATTTTCGAGCAGGCTAAGAAAAATGCTCCGGCAATAATATTCATCGATGAATTAGATGCTATAGCTCCAAAACGTGATGAAGTTATTGGAGAAGTTGAGAGACGTGTTGTAGCACAGCTACTAGCTTTAATGGATGGCCTTGAGAGCCGTGGAAACGTCATAGTAATAGCTGCAACCAATAGGCCTAATGCAGTAGATCCTGCATTAAGGAGGCCCGGGAGGTTTGATCGTGAGATCGAGGTACCGTTACCTGATAAACAGGGTAGACTTGAGATTTTACAAATACATACACGTGGTGTACCTTTAGCTGAAGATGTCGATCTCGAGAAGCTTGCTGAGATAACGCATGGATATACAGGTGCTGATCTAGCTGCTATCGTTAAGGAAGCTGCACTTCATGCATTACGCCGTTATTTACCTGAAATAGATCTTGAATCCGAGACTATACCTGCTGAGATTCTTGAAAAGATGGAGGTCCGAATGGAGGATTTCCTAGCCGCTTTCCGCGAGATCGTGCCAAGTGGTCTGCGCGAGATCTATGTTGAGGTGCCAGAGGTTCATTGGAACGATGTCGGTGGTCTCCATGATATAAAGCAAGAGCTTAAAATGGCTGTTGAATGGCCCTTAAAGTATCCAGATGCCTTTAAGAG
>CAZITZ010000071.1:0-7369 GCA_964542295.1 uncultured Desulfurococcaceae archaeon | reverse complement strand
CCAGTAAGATGCTGTGGACGTAGACCAGGATTACTACGTTTAACACGTATATTATAGATATGGACGGGCTTCAATAAAACAGCTGATAATGCAAGACTATACCTTAAAATCTGCCCTCCACCCTCACCCATACTACCATCTATCTCTACATAATCAACCATAAAACATCCACCCTTAACTAACACATAGCTTACGTACTCTAGAAACACCATTAACTCTAATAATGTATTCAGCAACTGTTCTCGGCACACGATTCATCCATTCATCACTATATGTCATGAGATACCTTATGCGAGTACCATTGTATAGTTCAGGCTTATACAATGTAATCTCTATAACACGGAGTCCAAGCCAACCATAAATGCCAGCTACATGGGGATTGCCTGTAGCAACAGCATCAATACCCGGTATTAAACCAAGTACATAGCTTGTCCATGCAAGAGGCTTATTAAGATCAGGTACAGGTATTAGCCAGAATCTCCGAGGATCAATTCCTTCAGCCAACAATGTCTCACGGATCATTTCTAAACGCTCACCAGCTGTAAAGGGATTGCGGCATGTATAACCCTCTTGCGCAGAACCAACAACAATAACTATTTCATCAAAACTTTCAAGCAACATTTTAACAACACGTAAATGTCCAAGATGAAACGGCTGGAAACGACCCGGATAAAGAACTCGTCTACTCAATCTTACACACCCGAAGGACATCTTTCTTAACTATACCAGTCTCCCTAGTTGCTGATCCTCTATTTAATCCAATTTCTAGAAACCCCCAGCTATTAATATAACATGCATACTCTCCCTCTCTAACATATCCAAAGCTCTTAACAAATGGGCACTCTATAACCCCCCGACTATATGTGATCTTTATTCTTGAACCGAGAACCCAATCCCTAATAAATTCGCTAGGTATATTCGTCATTATATTCCCAAATCCATCAATATAGATTGCACGTGCATTAAAACAGTTACCATCTTTTTCAGCAAACCAGATCCAAGATTTAACTAATTCTCCTTGATACCTCTTGCCAAGCTGTTCTAATGGTACACCTGCACTTAAGTATGCAGCTATTGGTGCAAAAAGATCTCTTCCATGGAATGTCTCTGAAACTCTTTCAAGACCATAAGCTGAGTCACTGATATCGTATACTTCTTCTATACCATCACTTTTTGCAGCTGGATATAGACATCCATTATCTGGACCTATGAAATAGTAATTCCTAGTAACGATCAATATAGCCTTCCTACTAGTACCAACTCCAGGATCAACTACACATACATGGATCGTTTTTCTTGGAAAGAACCTATAGCTAACCCATAGTATAAGTGCCGCAGTATCTATATCATACTTAGGCACTTCATGAGATAGATCTATTATTTCTACATCTGGATTAATCCTTTTAATAACTCCCTTCATAACACCTACATAGGGATCTTTTAATCCAAAATCAGTTAGAAGAGTTATTACTCGAGCCAATATCATCCTACACCTACTTACGGGCTGTAAGATTAAGTGAATCTAGGATTACAGGAGTATATATTCTTGCAGTAGCTGGATATCCCATTTTTGAATTACGTATAACTCTTTTAGCAAGTGCCGCTAATGTAGCTATAGCTGTTGGTTCTCCATGGTTTAGTATGATATTTCTAGGTCTAGGATTAATTCCTCTTATAAATCTAAGTAGCTCATCTTGATCACTATGTCCACTAAAGCCTTCTATACTATATACCTCCATATTAATTTTAATAACTTCAATTCTATTATCAGGAGTAATCGTTTGTAATTCTCTGAGACCATCCTTAATTCTCCTACCAAGAGTGCCTTCAGCCTGATAACCTACAAATATCAATGTATTTCTAGGATCACTAGCCATAAGCTTCAAATACTCAACAGCAGGGCCTCCAGTAAGCATTCCAGAAGTAGCTATTATTAGTGCAGGTCTATCCTCAACAATATCTGGACGGGCTACACGGCCCTCAATGATATTGAAATACTCTGCTGTAAATGGATTCTCGCCACGATATATCCTATCCTTAAGCTCACGGTTAAGATACTCTGGATACTGTGTGTGCACCGCTGTAACCTCGCTAACAAGGCCCTCGATATAGATGTTTATTGGAGGTATAAGCTTCTTTTCAATAGCATCATTAAGTACAAGCATTATTTCTTGACCACGTCCTACAGCAAATACAGGTATCAATACATTGCCTCCCTTTTCAATAGTCTTCTTAATAATATTGATGAGCATCTCCTCAGCCTCTCTCCTATTCTGTTGCTTAGTAGCACCATAGGTTGACTCCATGATCAAAGTCTCTACACGTGGAAACTTATCATTAGCTTTCTCAAGCAACCGAGTATTGCTGTATTTGAAGTCTCCAGTATAGACGACGTTGTGTAGCCCGGCTCCAACATGTATATGTACCATTGCAGAGCCTAGTATGTGTCCAGCATTATAGAATGTTATCTTTACATCGGGAGCTACATCAGTAACCTCATTGTACTCCAAAGGTATTGTATGAAGTATCATAGTAAGCAGATCCTTTTCAGTATATAGTGGAGATTTACCCTCTCTCTGAGTAACCTCTATGTAGTCACGAAGCATTAGAGCCATTAACTCACGCGTAGGCTTTGTAACGTATACTGGACCCCTATAGCCATACTTGAATAGTAATGGGGCTAGTCCACAATGATCTAGATGGGCATGTGTTATAACTACTGCATCAAGTTCCTCAATCTTTATAGAATCAATATCTATGTATGGATATATCCTCTCATAGTCAGGGCCGCCAACATTAACACCTATATCCAGTAAGATCCTGCTCTCACGAGTCTCCAATAATATGGCTGATCTACCTACTTCCATAAAGCCTCCTAAAGCAGTTATTCTAACATAATTTGTCTTAAACAATGGATCGCGGTGTATGCGGTCTCCAATATATCTTAGGAAGTTAAGCCTATAATCACTCTCACTAAGTATATGATTGATTACTGTATTCAATGTCTTAGACTCCAGGGGACTAGCTCTAAGAACTACTGGTCTCCAGCCAGTTTCGGCCATGATCAGGTGTCTTAGTGTAGCGCCCTTACCGATAACAATACCCGGTTTCTCGGCCTTAATCCATACCTCACCAAGTGTCTTATCAAAGACCATGCTCTTAGGATCAATGCCTGCATCCTTAGGCACTATCTCAAGTATCTTCTCCTTAGCCTGCTCTGGCGGAAGCCTAGCCTTCGGATCAATTCTTACAACAACTCTCTTCTTAACCTTCTTAGCAATAGCCTTAATCAATGCTAGTTTATCAGCTATAGCTCTACGATTCTTTACATAAATAGCTATCTCTGGTCCTTCGAACTCTATACGTGTAAGCATAACCTCTGGTGGTAACTCAGCAACTATAGTCTTAAGCACGAACTCTCTAGACTTATCCATTAATATGCTTTTCAAAACCAATTACACACCTCAACATATCTATACCATGTTTCTACTATGGCTAAAACCAACCCTATCCTTTACCATGATACAATAACCATTTATCATCTAGTATATTATAAAGCAAACGATTTAGTTAATAAGCCACAGTATCTGTAAAATGCTCTCTCATGAAACCCTTTTATAATTTTCTATGTAATAGCTTTTAAAAGAAAGCACTAGGAAAGGACTTGTTCTTGCTTTATTGTCCTAACAATATGTTTAGGAGTAAATAATATTGTTTCCTTACTATAAACGTCTCTGCCTATTATAGCAACATCCACGCCTTCTCCGCTCCACGAATCTCTCTCAACAGCAGCCTTTACAGCTGATATAGCAAGTTGTTTAGCCTCTTCAATACTAAGATCTTCTCTATAATTGTTTTCAAGGACTCCAAGGGCTATGGGAGAGCCTGAGCCCGTGGCAATGTATTTCTCCTCACTAACAGTACCAAACAGGTCTACATAGTATAGTCTTGGCCTAGTATCATATCCCGCTAAGAGTAGCTGTACTATAAAGGGAAGCATTCTAGAATATGAAGACAATATATTAGCTAGATAAGATGCTATCGTCTTTACACCGGGTTTGACTCCTGTTTCAAGTTCATAATAATTTACAATAGCCTTAGCTAGGTTAACTAAATACTGTGCATCAGCTACAAGTCCCGATATAGTCATAGCCATATTATCTGTTATCTTTTGTATCTTCTCAACTTTTTTATGGGCTATATAAGTGCCAGCAGTAGCCCTCTTATCAGCAGCTATTATAACATAGTCTTTAAGTCTTATTCCAACAGTTGTTGTTTTTGACTCCCTAACCTTATTTGAAGAAGCCATTAATGATGCACCTAATCAAACCCGTTTCTAGTAGAGGAAATGTCTATGCCCATTTTTAAGCATATAGTTTAGTGTTCAAGAGATAAATAGTATGAAAAACTCAACTATATAGTAGAGATAATTTATTAAATCATTTGGTGTACATTAGTTGGATCAGCACAAACACCATGTAATAGATCTGCCTAAAAAGGTCGTTGTTGGAGAGGGCATACTTGATAAGATACCATCATATTTAGAGGAACTGGGTTTTAGAAAGAAGAATATCGCCGTAATAACAGGACCTACAGTTTATAGTAAGATCAGTTCTAAAGTTATTGACATACTCATCGATAGCGGTTATGAGGTACAGTATTGGATTGTAGATAATGCATCAAAGGATTTAGCTGATAAAGTTAAGGCTGAAGCTAAAGAAGTAAAGCCTAAGATAATAGCAGGAATAGGTGGGGGTAAGTCAATCGATATAGCTAAGTATGTTGCTTCAAAAATAGGTAGACCATTCATTAGTATACCAACAGCTGCAAGTCACGATGGAATAACTAGTCCATTTGCTAGTTTAAAGGGGTTTGATAGGCCTACGAGTGTAAGGGCAGTTACACCAACAGCTATTATAGCTGATATAGATGTAATAGCTAATGCACCAAGAAGGTTGCTTAATTCCGGAGTCGGTGATCTTATAGGTAAACTTGTAGCTGTAAAAGATTGGAGATTAGCCCATAGACTTAAGGGAGAGTATTATGGAGAATATGCTGCACAACTAGCACTTTTATCAGCTAAACATGTTATGAGATATCATGAGCTAATAGCTAGTGGTAATCCAGAGGGTGTAAGAATAGTTGTTGAAGGACTCATTAGTAGTGGTGTTGCTATGTGTATAGCTGGATCAAGTAGGCCTGCAAGTGGCTCAGAACATTTATTCAGCCATGCACTAGACATTTTAGCTCCAAAGCCTGCGCTCCATGGAGAACAAGTAGGTATAGGCACTATAATGATGCTATATCTCTACGGCGATCCCAAGTGGAAGAAAGTTAGGAATGTATTACAGAAGATAGGTGCACCAACAACTGCCCGCGAACTAGGTATTCCGGAGAAAATCATTATAAAGGCTTTAACTATAGCACATACAATAAGGCCTAGATACACTATTCTAGGTGAAAAAGGACTTACATGGGAAGCTGCTGAAAAACTAGCTAGAACAACTGGTGTTATTGACTAGTCTCCTTTGCCTTAACAGATTGCTCTCCAGCTTGCTTCTCTTCATCTTTAGCCTCTACAGCCTCCTCCTTAACTTCCTTCTTTTCCGGGGCCTTCTCTTCCTTCCTCTCAAATATTTCTTGAAACACTATCTTCTTCACATCTTCCTTTAGGAATTCATAGATATTGCTTACGAGGGCTATCTTAGCATATTGTATATCCTTCCTAGTCATGATCCTAGTAGGTATCCTTATACATAGTTCCTTCTCCTCAACATTATATTCTAGATCAACATCCTCCATTTTAAGGCCAAGATGTCTAGCCGCTAAAGCCTTAGCTTTATCGACCGGATCTTCTAGTTTACGTACAACCTTAACCTTATAGATTAAGGTCTTACCAGCAAGTGGATGATTAAAATCAACAACTACACGGCCACCACCAATACTCTTAACAATACCAGTCTGACCACCATACTCGATTACATCACCTAATTTGACATCAATGCCGCGCCTCCTAAATTCACGTATACTGAAAACCTTGATCTTGCCAGGGTCTCTTGTACCATAAGCTTTTTCAGGAGGCACTATAATCTCTTTTTCAGTACCAGGTTCGAGTTCTTTTAATGCCTCATCAAGGCCCTTTATAACCCAACCCCGGCCAATAACGACTAATTCTGGTCCATACAATCTATTAGAGTCGTAGATACCTTCTTTTCTAGCAATCTCCTCATTAGTCGTATCAACTATGTTACCAGTCTCCTTAACACGTACAGTGTACTCTATGAGTATGAAGTCTCCATTCTTTAAAGCCATCTCTACCTAATCCCCCATACCAGCTATTCTTTACTCTATGCAATAAAGTGTTAGTGGTCTAAAATATTTTATGAATTTATTTAGAGGGATTTTGCAAGTTTCCAAACTCTATCTCCAATACGATGTATGTTTTCAAGAACCTTACCACGTTTAATAATTCCTTTAACTAATGCCCTTGATTCGACTAATGATCTTGCTACCACAAATGGTTTTTTATATTTCTCCTCCACTACAACAACAGGTTCGTTCTCCTTAAACTCTCCATGAATCTCTTTTATGCCGGGAGCCATTATATCTGCTCCACGTAATAAGGGTTTTACAGCACCCATATCAACTATTACATAGGGTAACCATTCATAGCCTTTCTCGAGCAATAGCGTTAAGAGGGGATAATACTTGTCCTCATGTATATAAAAAGACGGTATTCCATCAACAACTATTATCTCTCCAAGATCCTTTTCAATAACTTTCTCAACTCTCTTAAATTCTAGAGGTATATCGGGATAAAGTTTCGATAACTCTTTCCTTAACCTCTTAACTTCTTTTTTCGATAAAAACCATCTTCTAACCATTATCCCCACCGACCCATATACGTACATAGTTTAACTAGCTCCCTTAAACTTAAATAGAGGTTTTTGTAAACCTAGTGTCTATAGTAGAGGATGTATGGATACAACTAAGTATTTATGTGATTGTGGAGAGGATGGAAATGGTTGAAACTGCACATAAGATCCTCCAAGAATCAATTGGTACAGTTGTACTCATAAAACTTAAGGGCAACCATAATGTTAGGGGTAAGCTTAAGAGCTATGACCAGCATCTAAACATAGTACTTGACGATGCAGAAGAAATACTTGAGGATGGTGGCTCCCGTAAACTAGGTACCATAGTTATACGTGGAGACACAGTTGTACTCATAAGTCCAACTCCATCTCTATAGCCAATGGTAATAGGTGTAGTTTATGACAAAAGGTACTACAAGCTTCGGTAAAGCAAGTAAGGGTAAAACACATATACGTTGTCCTAGATGCGGTAGACACTCATACAATGTTGCTAA
>CAZITZ010000070.1:3162-7487 GCA_964542295.1 uncultured Desulfurococcaceae archaeon | reverse complement strand
TTATTCATATAGAGACGAGCTACTAATGCATTTAATCCAGTAAAGCTAGCACCATATATAAGCTCATACTCGGTATCAGCAGCTTGTGCAAGAGCTTTTGTTGCGTGAGCTGTGAGTTTTTCTGTGAGTTTTTCAATACCTCCAACAGCAACTATATCAACTAAACCAGAAGCTACAAGACCGTAGCCAGCATAGAATGCTGCACCACCACTACCACAGGCAGCTTCTACTTTAAATGAAGGTACACCTCTCAAACCACTATAGTCAGCCATAAGTGCGCCTAGACTATCTTGTTCCATGAGAACACTAGAAGTCATATTACCAACAACTAGAGCCTGGGGCTTAACGCCTCCAGCATCATCTACGGCCTTAACCATGGCCTCCGAAAAAAGATCTCTTGCATTACGTGTATACCATCTATCAATTTTAGTCATTCCTACTCCAACAATAAATATGGGATCACGAGTCAAAACCATACACCATAATCTATTAATTTCTTAAGTATTTATGGACGCTTTAGCTAATCTATGGAGACTATTAAGGGAGATGTACTATAAAAATTCAACTCATATTAGAGTAAGATATTGATCGAGTAATACGTCAATAATGGAAATTTTACATGAAAGAATTCAAGAACTCTGTAACAATTTTTTAAGCCTTAATATACTGTTATAAAGCCTATATTTTAATATCCAACGAAGAACGACAATAGTTGTAGGAGAGGAATCAAGGTGAAATTAAGTGACTAATATTAGTGTTATTAGCAGTAAACTCGTTGAATATGTTGCTAGACTTGCAGTTGGTTTATCTGTAGATGAAAGTGATTTAAGGAGAATAACTGGTTCGGTTCTCTATCCAATTGTTAGAGAAGCTGTTAATCGTGTGGCTAGTGAAATAGTTATTGTACGTAATGGGCTACTCAGATGTAATATTTGTGGTAGAGGACCATTTACACGTAGAGGACTCTATCTTCATCTTGTAAGGGTCCATAGATACGATATTATAGGATATGTAGAAGATGAATATAACAAAATAGCCAAAATTATAGGCCTAAATAAAAAATATTAATTGAAACATGCATTTCTCCATTAATCTATCGTAAAAATGTCTATTACCTTAAGTTAAATTAGAGAAGTCCCCTAGGGGTGGAGTATCTTCATTGGCATATAGCCTCTGAAGTGGAGTCACCGGTCATCCATTCTATAGATTATTCATCTTCTCTATAAAGCTTTAATATAATCTCTTTATGAATACACTTCTTTTGATACGATCTTTATTTTTATAAATATTTCATACCTTATCTTTTCCTCTTTTATTTCCTCTATAAATTTAATACCTTGTTCAACATAATCTTCCTTCTTAATCTCGGACATTAATATTGTGGGAAATGATATACTGTAATAGGCGGCCTTCTTTATATGCCTCAGCATTGACTGCAAATTACCTGGTACTCCACTTGCAAACGTCAAATCCACTCTTACAAATCCCCATGGAGGTATATATGCCGTTAACCATCCATGCGCCCCTCCACCTATGAACTCATATGTAAAGAACCCGTCAGCCGTTGTTGTTTTTGAATAAAAACTTTTTGAGACATAAACCATTCCAGTTTCAAGATATGATGGAATACCAGCAGCTCTTAACAAGGTTATTATAAGGTTTGACTGATCATCACAGTCTCCTTTCCTACGTAATATTACTTCCCATGGATGCCTAGGAGGTATCCTTGTATTATATTTTACATAGGAATTTATCCAATTAAGTGTAGATGCTAGATAATGTAATGGAGTTCTACTAGCGTTTCTTAGAATATACTTATAGAGTAATTTAATAAGAGGATTTGTATAATTCCATAAACTAGTAACGTTTGATAAGTCCTTTAAAGTATCTGGTATCTCATCCCATGTTCCAGCATTACTAAAACTAAGATTTCTTATTTCTTCTATTCTCTTTGTCACATTAATACGTACTCGAAATAAAACCATAGATGAAGCAGTTTCATTAAAGTCTAAAGCATCATTAACTGTAATGTTAGGTATTAAAGAATAACCCTCTTCATTTCTTTCAATCTTAAATGGAATTTGTACACCATTATAATATAGACTAGCATATAAAACCTCCTGTGAAGACGTATTAAAGGGATAATTATATACAAGTAAATCGGTTTCATTGATTTGTATAGGCTCTTTACCTAAATTAGTAATATTTCCCCCTATCTGTAATTCAACGGTATAAACGAATTTTAGATCCTCTAAAACACTATTTGCGTGAACTGCAGGAGATGAACTAGTACTCAATACTAATATGGTAACAATCATTAATACATGTAATAGTCTATAATTCACCTTTACACTACCTATAATCCTTTATATTATCTCTGCGCTAATAAACTAACTATTCTCCTATATATAAGTAAATATATGATGCCTCTAGAACTGATCATTAACTCTGTTTTCCCATTTACTTGATTTAACTTGATTAAATCATTTTTTGTAAGAATATCCAAATATTTAGAAAATTGATTAATATTTAAACCACATTTAACCATAGCCCGTGTTTTAGACGTAGGTGATATAGAATTATACAGTATACACGCTATTATGTCATATATACTTCTAGCCTTTCCCAAGAAACTACCTATATAGATCTTTTTAGGAATAAATGTTTTATAAGTACTTAGATCGGTTTCTTTAGCCGATAAGATAATGTTTTTTATGGTATCAGAGCTTGAATCTTCACCTATCATCTTTTTAAGTATTTTGATTAATTCAATGAATTCCCTTCCCTTATCCGTAACAATATACTTGTCTCTATCAATAATAACTAGTCTCGACTGTAAAAATAGATTCATATATTTCCTATATACTCTATAATAACTTAGTGAAATTCTTATTCTCTCTTGGTGATCATAATTTTCCTCTATAAATCTAAGGAAATCTAAAGCCACATCAACAATATCTCTTCTTTGTCTACCTGTATTTCCTCCATTCATAGAAAACATTCCCGTATATAGGTAATACTTATTTCTAATTTATAGATAATGGCCCTAGACCTTAAACTTAACTATTTATTTAAAAATAATGTAATAGAACTAGAAAAAGTCTAATATGGGATTTATTCAGGCTTTATGACAACTAAATTTACGCTCATTAATCCATCTAAAGCCATTAGTAGTGGTTCAATGATTTCGTTTAAATCCATTTTCAGATCTCTACTCATCCTATTAGCCATTTCATTAACAGTATGTTTACCATCACATAATAGCCATACATAGTATGCTAGGGGACTTAGTTCATAAACTTCGTTTTCGCTCTTAGCTACATAGAAATTCTCTCCTTCCTCACCAAGGAAGGTTCCTTGTCTTTCTGGAACTTGTCCTTTCATATTATTAAATTTCTCTAAGAAATCAACGGGTTTAGGCTCTTCTGCTGACACTAGTATCTACCTCCAAAACTCCTACGTTTCCTAAATCCTCCACGGCTTCTCCTATAGTCTTCCATTGGAGCTGTAGGCATATCTTCGGGTATATCTTCTTTTGGAGGCACTTCAGAATCATCTATTTCATTAACTTTAGTTGAACTACCTATATTGAGTTGTACTTGTCCACGATAACTGGATGTCCAAGCGCCTTCTATATCTACTACTCTACCTTCCTCTAACGTGCCTGCTTTTCTGCCCCAAAGTGTTGCCTTGACTCTCCCTGTTTCATCTCCTAATAATGCATCACTAATAGTTCTTGGACCTTTACGTGTTTGTATAACTCTTGGAGGACTTGTTTCCAGTACTCTCACTTTTACATGTACGTTTTCCTGATGTGGTTTTAGATCTATAATAGAGGTTTTACGAGATTCGGTTTCTTGAGACATATGTATTTCGACTCCTATGGTTTCAAGTTATGGGTATAGTTAGAGATTATCCTAGCTAGTATTTAAATCTGTCGTATGAAATATACGAGGTGTTAAATTGTATTTCTTAAAAATCCTGTTCAAAATATTGATGCAAATATATAATTCTAAACCACAATAATATAGATGGGATAGATCACTTGGCTTATCTGAACATCCAAAACCCTTGATAAAGTCTAAGAGATTATTGAGATTCTTCGATATAAGTGATTCGAGATCCAATGAAGATTCTTTAGCTATAAAATACCAGATTGCATTAATGGATACATGTTCATTCATTAGTAGATAGTCTATATGCCAATATGGATTCTTCATTTTCCTTAAGTGTCGTCCTATTCTGGCACGTAATCCGCCAGGACCGCAAGCACTACCAATATATATGTAAAAGCCTTTCTTAAACTTGATTAATCCCAAAGACCC
>CAZITZ010000070.1:0-3062 GCA_964542295.1 uncultured Desulfurococcaceae archaeon | reverse complement strand
TCATACATATTCTTGTCAATGCCTGATCCAACTAGTATTAGTACAATGATCGGTATTACACTATATACAACGAGTAAGGTTCTTGAGAAAAGAAAGATAAAAGGCATTAAAGACTATATAGCCGAGTACAAATTTATGGTGAAAACTGTCAAGGATATTATAAAGGATCTCCAGATATAGTTGTCTAGAATATGATTAAAGTTATCTGCTGAGCAACTCTTCATCATCTTCTTTCCTCTTCAGCTGAAAACCGGGTTCTTCATCTATTTTATCTATTCATTAATGAATTTAATATATGCATCTACTGATCATTAAGGGGTTTTTATTTTTATCTGTACCCTTATATTTTAGCTTATAGAGTGAATACCTATAAGGGACAATGTATTTATGATATCTACAGTTAGGTGTTTAGAGGAATGTCTAAAGGAATTAGTGAACTACTGCATCTAGCCCATACATTTGTTGAGGAATTAGGTAGACCTTTTGTTGGACGCGAGGAAGAGGCTAGAGCTATAGCCTTGTCAATAATATCAGGCGAACATATTGTATTGATTGGTGAACCGGGTACTGCTAAATCAGCAATGGCTAGACGTGCAGCTGAGTTAATTAATGCACGGTTCTTTAAATACCTTCTCACAAGGTTTACTGAACCCGACGAATTATTTGGTCCACTTGATATAAATGCCTTGAAAAAAGGAGTTTATGTAAGGATTACAACTAAAAAGCTTCCGGAGGCTGAGATAGCATTTATAGATGAAATCTTTAATGCTAATTCAGCCATATTGAACATGTTCTTAACTATTATGAATGAACGTATACTATATGATGGATATAGTGAGATAAGAGTTCCATTATGGACAATGATTGCAGCTAGTAATAGAGTACCTGATGAGCCGGAGCTTCAAGCTCTCTATGATCGTTTCTTGTATAGACATTTTGTTAAACCCATTAGTGAAGATAAATGGATGGATCTGCTTGATGCTGTGTGGAATATTGAAGCTGGATTCTATATAAGGGCTGAACCAGTACTCTCAATGGATCATATAAGACATTTGAATAAATTATTGTTTGAAGTGGATCTTTCGAAGATTAAGGAGAAATTAGTAAAACTATACGCTATTCTAGAGGATCATGGAATACATATAACCGATCGTAGAAAGGGGAAGGCCTTAAAAGCAATAGCTGCTTCAGCACTGCTTGACGAAAGAATGGTTGCTACAGAGGATGATTTATTGGTTTTAAAGGTAGTCGCACCAAGAGATCGTGAGGAATCCGAGCAGGTAACAGCTATATTAATGGATGAAATAAAAGCCTCTGAAAAATATCTACGTGAACTCGCTGAAATAGAGGCTAATGTACGTGAAGCAAAACAGTATATCATGGGAATCACTGAATTTGAGCCAAGGCTAGTTGATTATCTAAGGAGTTTTGAATCAGTACGTGATAAGGTCCGTAGAATAGCAGAGGAGACAGGTGACGAAGTTGTACGTAGGAAAGCACTTGATGTACTTGCTGAAATAGGTGATGTTATTACATTGATTAGGAGGAAACTTGGAATATAATATTTGTGGGTATAATAGGGTTGCCTCAGACATTGTTTAATTATATGGAGAAGATTGATAGAGGAGTTTTAAGGAGTGTAAACTATAATGATCCCGTTGTTAAATATCGTGGTTCTAAAGTTCTTAGACTAGTTTCAATACTATCGAATAAGAAAAAAGTGGATCTAGATATTTATACAGCTATAGACATATTCTATACATTCTATTTACCATATCCAATCATGGATGATCCTAAGAATATTCCACGTAATAAGCTTGTATCATATAAAATCATTGATTCAATGCTTAGATCAGCTTATATACATGATCTTAGGAGCCGTACTGTAGCTGATAACTTGTTAAGTAGTGTTGCAGCCGGGGTATTTATCACGGAACTTCAGAATCAACTTGAGAAGTTAAAGGAAGATAATAGGCCTGTTCAAAGCTATATGAAGGGAGAGGTTAATGATGATCTTGATGATGGTGTTAAAAAGAGTGTTGAAAGAGCTATGGCTACTGCTATGAGCGATGTAGAGAACGTTAAAAAATTACGTAATCTTGTTGAGGGTGAACAGCCCGGAACAGTTAGTATGATGGCTTATGAGGAATATGCTCCACAACTGATAAGACTAGCGAGAAATACTGAAGTTAAAAAAGTGCTTGAGTTACTAGTAGGCATTAAGCCATGGACTATAAGTATCTCTCGTAAAACACAGAGATATAAACATGGCGAGATAACTGGCTATGAGCTCGGTAAGGACATTGAAAGAATAGTTACATCAACTCTTGCATTGCCTGATGAACTATTTTATCTTAGATTATTAGAAGGAAAGTTACTACTGTATCAGAAAGTATTAACGCAAAGCCTTGGCCCACTATACTGCCTACTTGACAAGTCCGGTAGTATGGACGGTATTAAGATGACATGGGCTAAAGCAGTAGTCCTTAGCCTCTACATGAGGGCTGTTAAGGAGCACCGTGAATTCTACTTCAGATTCTTCGATAGCGTGCCTTATCCTCTTGCAAAGATCGATAAGAAGCCTAAGGCTAAACAAGTACTAAAGCTGCTAGAGTATATTGCACGTGTAAAGGGTAGTGGAGGTACGGATATATCCCGGGCGATCATATTAGCTACAAACGATATACGTAGCGGTATTGTCAAGGAGACAAGCGATATAGTGCTCATAACAGATGGTGTAGATCGTATAGCAGAACAACTAGTAACCTATAACCTCAAGAAGTCAAAAGCAAGGCTAATAACCGTAATGATCCTTGGAGACAATAAGAGTCTAAGAAAAATATCAGTCAAATACTTTACGGTAACAAAGCTTAGTAAGGAAGATATGTTACAAGTTGTCGAAGCATAAATAATCCAGTACACTATATTACTAGTTCCTCTTTATCGCCTCCTTTCATAATGGCATATCAATACGATGGTAGAGGAATTACTTTGTACTTTATTGCTCTATCTCCTATTTTAATAGTAGATCGCTATCATAGTGATCTTATATATCCTTTTGA
>CAZITZ010000069.1:6002-7522 GCA_964542295.1 uncultured Desulfurococcaceae archaeon | reverse complement strand
GCAATATTCTCTTCAACTTCAACTCCATAAGTCTTTTTATAAGCTTCAACTGCTATTTTAGGGTCAATTCTATTTTTCATACTATTTTTAAAATAATTAATTAACTCTACAATAGAGTGTCCACGAAATATATTAACTATTCTCTCCAGCTCATTAAAATCTTTATGAGATAAAACAGCTTTCTCAGCTATTGATACATCCTTTGCCCTAGCTATTTCCCAATAATTAAATAATAGTGTATAATCTTCAACGAGGCTGCCATCTGCTAGGAATGGTTTATCCCTTTCTTTACCCATCCCCTTCAAGCCTCCTCAATAAATCATTTAATCGCTCAATAGTATATCTTTTTAAATACTCAGATTCACTACTTACGTAATCAACTAATTTAGACAGAGCATTTATGATATCGTCAACTATAACTTGATATATTCTCTCTCTTTCATAATCATAAAGAACTTGTAGGGCTCTAGCAATAGTCTGATCACTAGGATGCATTCTACGTGATAAGTACTTGTTTATAGCAGCAGGTGAGACACCCAATTCTAATGCCAGTTGCCTTGCACTTCTTGTTGCTAACATGATCTCAATAATTTTGTATCTAGCCTCTTTACTAATCCAATGGACTGCTTCATAGACACTCAATTCCCATAACACCTAGGGAAGAACCTATATTATTTATGATGCTCTACTAGTTAATAAAAGGTGTATAATATGGAGAGTGAAGCAATTATAGCTGGTTATGGAGGTGTCTATGTAGATAAAAAGCCGATAAGAATCCTTAGTAAACACTATCTGGTTAAACCAGTACATGTATACATAGGAGGATTTGAAAACGCTGTTTCTAGAGGATATATTCCTATTAAGAAACCAGTGGTTCTAGGATCGACAGGTATCGTAAGGATCTTGGAGGCAGGATATGGTGCGAACCCTGAATTAAGTGGTTCATTAGCACTTGTTTCACCTACTACATCCCATGGATATCTGGGATTGGATCTCGATGGTTTATTATCTAAATATACAACAATACCTATGGACTCAATAATAAGAACATTATCTAAACAAGAACCTATATACAGTATAATGTATCACGTAGCTATCGCTTGTAGTATGTGCGAGAACATAGAGGGAAAGAACTTATTAATTGTTGGAGGAGGTGTTGAGTCCTTAGCGCTAGCTATATGTTCAGAGGATAAAGCCTCTCGATTATCTGTATTGACACGGTCTAAGACTTCTTATAGAATATTTCGAAAACTTGGTTTCGACGTTTACCAAAAAGCTCAGGACATCAAATGTTGTTTTGATACAATGTTCTATGGCTTACTTACTCCGATATATATTGAGGATCTAATTAAGGAACTTGGAACTAAACATCTTACACTATATGTTAATCCATATATAAAGCATATAGGGATCAATGTTGGCAGCCTACTTGATGTAAACATAATAAAGCCTGAGCCCGAGGAAAAACATTACACGTGCATAAATAAAATGGGAAAAATAATTGATAGATATATTAGAAA
>CAZITZ010000069.1:0-5902 GCA_964542295.1 uncultured Desulfurococcaceae archaeon | reverse complement strand
CCAATAGGCCTACTGTACCATGTATATTCTGGGAAATGTTCATCTAAGGCCTTAACCATAGCATCTCTTTTCTCTTTATAGACTTTAGCTATTCTACGTACATGTCTCTCAATAAGACCTGTTTTAATAGCTTCAGCTAGGATATACTGGTTTAAAGTTGGGCTATGTAAGTCTATGTATTGCTTTAGTAACTCTATTCTCCTACTAAGATCCTTGGGAGTAACTAGCCATCCTAATCTAATTCCTGGCGCAAGTATTTTGCTAGCTGTGCTCATGTATATAACTCGATCCTCCTTATCCAATGCCTTAAGAGATGTTATATCAGCATTTTCATCGAATACGAAGAAGCTATAGGGATCGTCCTCGATCACGAGTAAATCATATTTACTAGCTAATTCCAATAAATGCTTCTTTCTATCAAGAGACATGGTTACGCCGCCTGGATTTTGAGCAACTGGTATTGTGTATATGAATTTAGGCTTTATATCAAGTGCATGCAGCCTCTTCAATACATCCTCTAATGCTATAGTTCTCATACCGTGATCGTCTATCTTTATACCAACTACATCGGCACCAGCTAGTCTAAATGCACCGAGAGCAGCTAAGTAAGTAGGTGATTCTGTAATTACTTTATCTCCGGGAGTTACAAATGCCTTTGCTAACATATGTATTCCTTCTTGGCTACCGCTCGTCACAATGATGTCTTCAGGATCTGGCTTGAATCCCTTTGTCTTGTATAGGAAATCTGATAATGCTTTTCTAACCTCATATATACCCTTTGTTTCACTGTATTGAAGACTATACTCGCCATATTTTATGATGACTTCCCTAGCTATTTCAGCTAGCTCCTCCTTAGGAAAATACCTTGGATCGGGTAGACCGCCTGCTAGACTTATTATATCCTTTGATCTTTTTACTAACTTGAGTAGCTCTCTAATTTCAGATGCGCGTATTTTTTTAACTCTAGGGTTTAATAATTCATCAAACCTGCCATCCAATAGATATCCCTCACTATATACTATAGTGTATAGTGGTAGAAAAAATTAGGGGATCATGGTGGGAGGAAAGTGGCCAGCGAAATAAATATTGTTAAGAAAAAGATAAGGAAGGATATGATTAGGATCGCACTTGTATATCCAAGTACATATGAAGCATCTTTATCTAGCCTAGCTGTACATATGATCTATTATCTCGTAAATACATATCCAGAGATCTATATGGAGAGATTCATATATACAGATAAAGATATTAAAAGTATTGAGACGGGATCGCCGTTAAGGAATTTTGACTACATAATTGGGAGTATCCACTATGAACTTGACTATGCATACTTTATTAACATGATATACCGTGGAGGAATCGAGATCTTTAGGGAAAAGAGAAGAGGGAACCCTCTAATCTTTGTAGGCGGACCAGCTCCAATGAGTAATCCTGCCCCATTATCTGATGTAGTTGATGCTATACTCGTTGGAGAAATCGAGGTTCTGATTCCGAGGCTTATAGAGATACTATTGGATTATCATAAAGATCCTGATAGGATCTTGGAAAGAATGGATGAGAATGGTTTCCTCGTGATTAAGGATAAAAGAATAACTAAGAGAATATGGACAAAAGATCTTAACCAGGCTTTTTACCCATGTAGACAGATACAGAGCACTGATAAAGAGCCTGTTTATGGCCGGGGATTATTAGTTGAATCAGCACGTGGCTGTCCTTTTTGGTGTAGATTCTGTTTAGAAGGTAGATTGTTTAAACCTTATAGAATTAGATCGTTTAGTAATTTAAAGAAGATCATTAATAAAGGATTAGAGCTGAATAAGCTTAACAGGATAATATTTTATTCATTATACTTTTTCGGTAATCCTAATGAGAAAAGGATTTTAGAATACTTAATAGATGAAGGACTTAAAGCTTCTATACCTTCTATAAGAACAGATCTTTTAGATGATGAAAATCTTGATCTCATTTGGAGAATTGGCCAAAGAATGATAACTACTGCTCCGGAAAACATTAGTTTATATGGAGAAAGAATGCTTTGTAAGTGTCATAAAATAAGTGATTTAACTACTGTTCTAAAAAAAGCTGTAAGGAGGGGATTCGATCTAAAATTATACTTCATACTAGGTATTAAGGGAGAATCTATGAATAGTATTAGGGAGAACATATTGTTTATTAAGTCCTTGGCTAAATATGCACGTAGTTTTGGCCGTAAAATAACTATTACAATAAATCCACTTATACCTAAGCCTAAGACCGTGTTCCAATGGATTGGTATGATCGATCTTGAGAAGGCTAGGAGGATAATTAAGATTGTAAGAAATGAATTAGGAGGCTTAGTTGAGACAAGGCCATATTATGTTAACTGGGCATGGGTACAAGCATCCATAGCACTAGGCGACTGGAAAGTATCTAGGCTACTAGTTGAATGGGGTTTAATGGGTGGAGGTCTAGGGAATTGGAGAAGAATTGTAAAGGAACATGGCTACTCGACTAAATATGTTTTTAATGGATGGGAATATGGTAAAAAATTACCATGGGATTATATTGTAATAGGTGAATACGTAGAAGATGTTCTAGAAAAGGAATATATTATTATGAGAAAATTGTTATCATCTACCCTTAGCTAGCTCTTCATGGGATCCAGCTAGTTCCCCCGTCGCTAATACAGCTAGTAAATTTAATTCCCCAGCCAACACAGCTGATGCTATGATTTCTGCAAACTTTTTAGCATTATCACCTGGCCTCTCGCCCTCACCAGCTACACCCAAAATAGATAAGGCTTCTCTTTGGGTAGGCAGCCAGGTACCGCCACCAATAGTTCCCACTTCAAGACTTGGTAACGTAATTGAAATGTATAGATCCCCGTCTCTTAATTCAGCCCATGTATAGCCCATACTACTCTCAACTATCTGTGCAAGATCCTGGCCTGTAGCAATAAATATTGCTGCAACAATATTTGCTATATGAGCATTATATGCCATAGACACTGATCTAGCACTACCCAGCAAGTTTTTACGGATATTAACATTAACTATTCTTTCGGGAGTAGTCTTAAGAACCTCTTCAATTATTTCTCGTTTAACAATAGCTTCTGCAACAACTGTTTTACCACGACCATATAGAAGATTTAGTGCAGAAGGCTTCTTATCAACACACATGTTACCATTTAAAGCTATATAGTCAATTTTCCCTGGATAATTACTAATAATATATTCACAAGCCTTATCAGTAGCTATAGTAACTATATTCATACCCATAGCATCTCCAGTCGTATATATGAATCGTAGCCATACATTATTACCTAGTACAAATGGGTCTATTCTCAATAGCCTTCCATGACGAGTTGTTGATTCAGCAATAGACTTTATTTTATCAAAATTAGTGTTTATCCATTTAATGAATTTATATACATCTCGTATAGTAGGTAAGGAAAATAATGGAGCACGAGTCATTCCATCGTAAAGGATCTTTGCATATACTCCACCGCTTAGAGTTAAGGCTTTACATCCACGATTAACACTAGCAACCAAAGCTCCTTCAGTAGTAGCTAGAGGTATATAGTATTCCCCCTTAGCATAGTCTCCATTAATCTTCAAAGGCCCAGCTATTCCTAGAGGGATCTGTATTGCACCGATCGGGCTTTCTATGTTCCTCCTATATATCTCTACAAAATCAATTATAGTTGATCCTATTGCAGGCAAGCTAATACCAAGTATTTCTTCAAGAGCCTTTCTCCTAATAACAGCCGCTATATTAGCGTTTCCAACTTCTTCTTCAATTTTATAAAAAGAAATTTGTTTATTAACGACTTTTTTAATAAATTCTCTAATATCATTTATTAGATTCAATCTCTGGAGCACCTTTAATTAAGGGTCTAAAAAGCAATGCATACCTTATAATACCTGCCTCACCGTCTTCGCTTGTCCTTCTAAGTACGGGCTCTACAAGCATACCCTCCCTAACCTCCTCAGGATCAACATCAGTTAATCTTGTAAGTATTCTAACGCCTGTTCCAAGTAGTTCAACCATAGCTATGATTAATGGCTTATATTCTTCGTATCCACTGGGTGAGGCATATATTACTGTCCATGTAAGTACTTTAGCCGGGCCAAATAATTCCGTATCCTCTAATTCTCTTGAACCACAATATTTGCAGACCTTTGATGGCGGGTAATTTATCCTACCGCATTTAAGGCATTTAGTAGCTTTTAATCTATAGTAGCTATGTTTTTCCCTCCAATAACGAGCTATAGAGTACTTCATACACCTTCACCTCCTAACGCGTTTAATTAAACCACGACATTTAGCATACATACCATAGTCAATTATTTTCTTACGTGCAAGATAATCTCCAACTTTTGGAGCCTTATCCTTTCTATCAATAATCTTATCAGTAACTACAATACTATATGCATCACTCCCAGCTCCACTACCAAATGGAGCTAATAAGATCCTATCACCAGGCTTAGCATCATCAAGGACTTTGGATAAGCCTATTAAAGCAGATGCATTATAGCTATTACCAATATATGGAGTAACGAGGCCCGGTAAAACCTTTTCCCTAGGAATGCCTAGTTTTCGAGCTACCTTTAATGGGAAACTACCGTTTGGTTGATGAAAAATTACATAGTTGAAATCATTGACGGTTAAACCCGTTTTCTCTAAAAGGCCTTTAACAGCATTGACTATATGGTGGAAGTATGCTGGCTCACCAGTAAATCCTTCTCCATGTAACGGATATGGAATATATGCTCTTCTCCAGAAATCAGGTGTATCAGTTACATAGGTATAGCTAGCCTCAAATACTGCTGCTGCTTCACTAGATGGCCCTATGATGAAGGCTGCAGCTGCAGATGAAGCCGTAAATTCTAATACATCTCCAGGTTCTGCCTGCGCTGTATCAGACCCTATAACTAATGCATATTTAACTAGTTTCGAAGCTACTGCACCAATAGCTATCCTCATAGCCTCACTAGCTGCACGACATGCAAATTCTAAGTCTGTTGCCATTGTATCAGGAGTTATGCCAAATGCCTCGGCAATAATTGTTGCAGATGGTTTTACAGCATAAGGCTTTGACTCTGTACCAAACCATACAGCACCTATTTCTCCTGGATTAATTCCAGCTCTCTTTAGTGCATTAAGTGCTGCTTCCCAACCCATTGTTGTAGCGTCTTCGTCTCTACTAGCTACTGCTTTCTCAAAAGTTCTTAATCCTCTAGGAGTTTCCTTAGCAAAACCCCATATACGAGCTATCTCATCGAGGGGGAGCCTATAACGAGGAATATATGATCCCCATCCAATAATACCTGTTTCCTTCTCAGGGTTCAAGAGCCCATTCACCATATAGACTTTAACTATTACCTATAATATTAGATTAAAGATGTAGAATAAAAATAGTTATACTAAACTACTTTTTAGCATATAGCCAGCATGCGACGTAATGTCCGGGTTCAACCTCAATAAGAGGAGGTTCTTTCTTAGTACAATATGGCTTTAGACTAGGATTACTATCTAGAGCAACGCACCTTGGATAGAACCGGCATCCAGGAGGTATATTTATGGCGCTTGGCACTTCTCCTTTAATGGGTACTTCCCTTAGTCTAGCCCGGTTCTTAGGATCTGGCTCAGGTATTGCTTCTATAAGGGCTTTAGTATATGGATGAAGCGGGTTTTCAATAACTCTTCTAGTATCACCCATCTCAACTATTTTGCCAAGATACATTATCGCTAATTTATTGGTAATATATCTTGAAACAGCCAGGTCGTGGCTAATGAAGATATATGTAAGGCCCATTTTCCTCTTAAGCTCCATCATAAGTTCAAGGATCTCTGCACGAATACTTACATCAAGCATTGATACAGGCTCATCAGCAACTATAAATCTTGGATTAAGAATTAA
>CAZITZ010000068.1:0-7688 GCA_964542295.1 uncultured Desulfurococcaceae archaeon | reverse complement strand
CCCATAAACTTATGTGCTCTAGCACTACTTAATAACGATCTCTTGATAAGGCCTCTAGAACTATAATATTTAGCTGCTTCTCTAAAGTCATTACTAGCTCCAAGCAGATCACCCTTTTCAACACTAATTCTTGCATGAGCCTCATAGTAGAGGCTTAAAGCAGCATTTCTTAGATGAGGACTTAGAATCTGATCAGCTAACTTAGCTGCTTCATCAAGAATAGATATTGCAGCCTCAGGATTCTTATTAACAAGTAACTCGCATTCGCCACGGCTAATCAACGCCTTGCAATGAGCAGCTAATGCCTTACCATTATATCTTGATCCCAATCTATTATAGATCGCGGCTGCTTCTTCAAATAGACCATGAGCTATACAACTTTTACCCCTAAGAACCTCTACTTCGCCTTGATACTCTCTTCGAAGAGCTAGAGCTATATCAGCTTCCCTCATTAGTCCAATACTCTTATAGTATTCTATAAGTCCATCAAGTTCTGATATTGCATCCTCAAACCGTTTTCTGGTTGCCAAACTCCTAGCTTTACTAAGCATGTACTTAGCTTTAATTCTATGAATATTCTTAACAAATTCGGGTTTATCACTAGCAAATGCAGCTGCTTTTCCATAGAATATCATAGCTGTATCAAAGCTAAGGTTATGATAGAAATAATCTCCAAGAAGTTCATATAGTTTGATCTGCATTAAATTATATGTGTTTTCTAAATTCTTTATCGAACCAAGATCTTTTGATAACGCCTTCATTAAATGAAGAGTCAGGCTTGAATATGCAGATGCCTCTAAGAGCTTTCCCTCCTTAATACTGTGATCTATTCTAGTCTTTAAACTTGGAAGTAAATCAATAATTGTTTTCCTAGGATCCTTTTCACTAACTAATAGACTAGAATATAATGCACCACTAATAATATCATTGACTTTCTCTCTAGGCAGTCTCAATGATCTAGTTATAGATTGAGCGATATCACCTATATTACGTAAAAAACTATGAGATGATATCTTCTCAATAAATTTTATAGACGCCTTTACCCTATCATTGAGTTCAGCAGGATAATACCTTGATTCCTTTTCAACAATAAAGCCCGCATTAGACATGATCTTGAGGATCTTATCTACAATTCTCTCATGTATGCTGTAGACCTTATGAACACCACCATATATAATGTATTTTGATACCCGGTGGGCAAGAGTCTTTGAATCTAGTCCTGGATATTTAGTTATAATTCTATTAACAGGTGAAATAACCTCAAAAAATGCTTTAAGACCCCTAGTTGTAACCGTATAAAATGTCTCTCCATGCTTTGTAAAAGACTTAAGTATGCCCTTTGAACGAAGTTTCTCAACCAAGTTTGGATTAAGTTTCTCAAAAACAGTCTTCTCAACGTAGTCGCTTATTTTACAAACTCTACCTTCGTTAAGTACGATGTCAATAGTATTTAAAAGAATGTCAAGCTCTATATTATTGAGGCTAAAATACGAAAGCCAATTAACCTTCTTATCTCCAATATTCAAAATCATTCCCCATTAATTAACTAGAGTGAAAATAGGTTATAACATATTCCCTTAAGACATGGCCAAAGTATGTTTCATAGGATACCTTTATATGATATTGGAGCCTATAGCTCTAGACTAGAAAGAAGAACTTAAGGTGACTTATTATGAAGTATAGGGATGTAGTTGACGAAGTACTAAGGATCATGTGGCCGAGGCCTTTAAAACTCTTTACAGCAGGGCCAGTAGCTTGTTTCCCGGAAGTTCTTGAAGTTATGAAGGCACAGATGTTTAGCCATAGATCCGTCGAATATAGTGAATTACATCGTGATACCGTTAAAAGATTAGCTGATTTTCTAGAGGCAAAGAAGTCTATTGTAATGTTATTCCCTAGCAGCGGTACTGGTATTATGGAAGCTAGTATAAGAAATGCAGTAACGCATGGAGGCAAAGTCCTTGTCACTATAATTGGCGCGTTTGGTTATCGATATCGTGACGTTGTTGAATGGAATGGGAGAAAAGCTATTGTTTTAGAGAAAAAGCCTGGGGAACCTGTACTACCGGAAGAACTTGATGATGCTTTAAAGAAGAACCCGGATGTTGAGGCTGTTACTATAACTTATAACGAGACTAGTACTGGTGTTCTTAATCCATTGAAGGAACTTGCTAAAGTAGCAAAAGAACATGAAAAACTTGTATTTGTAGATGCAGTATCGGCTATGGGTGCTGCTGATATAAAGGTTGATGAATGGGGTCTTGACATAGTTTTTGCCAGTAGCCAAAAAGCCTTTGGAGTACCCCCAGGACTTGCTATGGCAAGCTTTAGTGAGGGCGTTTTTGAAAGAGCTAAGAAAATAAGCGATCGTGGATGGTATTTTGATCTACCATTGTATCGTAAATATCTCGATAAACAATGGAGTACTCCATCCACGCCTCCAATACCGCAAATTGCTGGTTTGAATGTTGCTCTACGGATCATTGAGAAGATGGGAGGAAAATATGCATGGCTTAAAATGTATGAAGATAGAGCTGAAAAGATTAGGAGAGGAGTACTCGATCTAGGCCTTGAATTATTTGCTAAGCCGGGATATTATAGTCCAACAATAACAGTTATCAAGACACCTCCCGGTATAAAGGGTGTTGATGTATATAATGAGATGAGAAAACGGGGATTCGAAATAGCTAAGGGTTATGGGCCTGTCAAGGAATACACTTTCCGCATAGGGCATATGGGTTATATAACTGATGAAGATATTGAGGAATTATTTAAGAATCTCAAGGAAGTCATTGAGTATCTTAAATCTAATAGATAATAACACATCTTTTTATTTTTCTTATTCTTAGTATGAATAATTGGATTTTGATATTCATATTAAGGTCTATACACTTTATATACTCTAGTCTATACTGGAGGCTGGTTAGTAATGCAGCTCATAGGCCTTGTTGGCAGTGGTTCAACTACATTATATGCTCCAGTTATTATATGGGATCAGGTAGAACATCTAGCCAAAGAAGAACAATTAGTTCTTATAGAGGATGGGAAACGGGGATTAAGATATCTTGGTGTCCTCCGAGGAGTTAAACGCTATGAGCCCTTTCTAAATATTTATCGTAGAACTAGCTATGTTGATAATCCTGAACTCGTTGAGACAGGGACCCTACCACATAGTAGTGGATATTCGGCTCTAATAGGGATTATACATGGAAATAGACTTGGAGAAGTTGATTTACCTCCGAACCCAGGTTCTAAGGTCTATGTTATTGAGTCGTCTAATGATCTGGGACTGGATCTTGGTGAAGGTCTAAGAATAGGCTATCATAAATATAGTGGTATAGATATACCATTGGATCCTTTATGGATTACTTATCACGTAGGGATTGTTGGAGCAACTGGAACAGGTAAGTCTAGACTAGTACGTGCACTTATTGATGAAGTTCTTGAGAAGACTACTTATAGAATTATAGTATTTGATCATACTGGTTTAGACTATGCCGCGTATTATAAGAATAATATCGTTGATGCATCAAATGTTGTACTTGATATTTCATTAATAGCTGATTTAATGCTTTCTCGTACCGGGCTTTATCAACCTACTTATGAACCATATATACTTTATTCTATTCTTAAATACATATTTGAATATTATAGTTCACATGTGGAGGGTAGGAAAATTATTGATGAATTAAAGAGATCGAGTGAAGCAGTAACTGTACATAGGTTTAAGCAAAAAAGGATATATGATGAATATGGTGGTTTTAGCGATTTTCTAAACAATATTGATTTTGAGAACTTACTTGAAACTATGGCTAGGCATCCCATTAAATGGGATCGTAGTTGGTTTAGAAGAGTTGCAATGGATGCCGTGGGAGAGTTAAGAGGTAGAGAGAGTTCCAAAATAAGACTTGGTGTAGCTATTGATATTAAGCTTGGAGACGGATTCTTTACCACACTAAGCAATCGCAATCTATTGCCAAGGGATATAGTAGATCGTGCTTGGAAAGATAGACTTGTTGTAGTAGATCTAAGCACTGAAGATATTGCTACACGTAGATACATTGTAGCTGGAGTGATATACGAGCTCTGGAAAAGAGTTGAGACTAATAAAGCATCTATAGATACATTAGTAGTTGTTGATGAAGCACATAATTATGCGTGTCGAAACTGTGGCGAAGCACATTATGCGCTTACACGTGTAGCACGTGAAGGTAGGAAATGGGGGTTTGGCTTAATTCTAGCTACTCAAAGAATAATGGATATTGATCCTGAAATACGTAGTAATATCAATACATGGTTCTTCAGCAAATTACAGACACCAAATGATTATAATGAACTGAAAGGATACATGGATTTAGCAGGTATAACTGAACAGTCATTAGCTGCTTTAGCTAGAAGAGAATTCTATCTTGCAGGCCTTATGAATCCACTAAAAATACCTGTTTTGATAAGAGTTAAGGAGGTTAGATAAGTATTGGAAGAACGTAGAGGATTTTTTGAAGAAGTGGTTGATGAGGAGCTCTATGAAGAACCCATTCCTTCCATTGTTATACAAGGTATTGAAAGAGAAGTAAACAGAATAGTCAATTCATATAATATTCGCAGCTTAATTGAGGATAGAGATAATATTAGAGATAATCTCCTTAAAGAGAATATATTAAAGAAGATCCGGAAGTATACTGGTTTAAAGCCGTGCTTAGTAGCTATAGATACCGGCTTTACATCGCCTCCTCTAGAACTTACCGGCGGCAGGCTCCTTGTAATAATTAGATCACATGTTTTCCAAGGATGTAGTTCATGTGGTGACTACCCAGTTTTTGACAGTGTTGGATACATTAGATTCACAGATCGTACAGAAGCTATTGCCAAGCCATTGTCCAAGATCTATGAGAGAGAATTTATTAGACAAGTACTTTTAAGTAAGAAAAATGGAGAAATAGATCTTGATCTAATACTTGTTGATGGAGAGCTTTTCCCACGGACTCCCCCAGGATATAGTTCTAGGTTTAGTCGTGAAAGCTATATTATGAAGCTATATAAGAGAATTGTTGAAATAACTAATGAAATCCTTAGACTTGCTTTAGAGACTAATACTGCTCTAATAGGTGTTATTAAAAGAAGCTACGGACGAGATATAGCCATTAGATTACTTAATAATAAACTTATTATTAATGATAAAGCCTTAGCTACATATATACTGAAGCCAGGTGAATGGATTGATCTAGGCCTTTATATTGATCTAATTTATTATATAAAGAGATTTCTCAATAAATACGAAGGTATACTTAGTCCACGAGAATGGAAGGCTCTTAATGAGAGATTATCATGGATTACAAGTGTTATACGTGAAAGTGATAACTCATCCAATATTGGAATCATTGTATATAAGGCTTTTAATCCATCATACTACATGATTGCTACCAAGATCGAGTATTGGACTAGCAACAAGTATCCTCTAGAAAAATTATTGGCCTATATATCAAGTATAACTGGTATAAACGGCGTTCCCCATCCAATAGATCTCGTTGACTCAATGGCTATGGTTAGAAAAGACCTACTATATCTCATACAACAACAATTATTTAATGAACTATATAGGAGAACAGGCGACAAAGATCTAGCTTTAAGCATAGCTGGATTAACTAATCCAGAGAAAATAAGTAGAATCGGTATGAAATGATCATTGACATAAATAAGGTTCTATTAAATTTACACATTTATTGTCTAAAATAGGTAACGTGGCCATAATGCTTAATAAATATGTTTACTATATTTATAAACAAAAGGTGTAAACATTTGAGTACTGTCATAAGTATTAGGATACCGAAGAAGATGAAAAAAGAGTTAGAAGAACTTAGAATTGATTATACTAATGAAATTAGGATTTATCTGGAAAGAAGAATTAGAGAAGAAAAGATTAAGAGAATCCTCAATGAACTAGAAAAAATACATAAGAAAACCGGTTATATTAAAGGTAGTCATGCTGTTAAATTCATTAGAGAAGATCGGGATTGCCGATGAAAAAGTTTGTTGTAGATGCATCTGTAGCATTAAAATGGTTAATTAATGAAGACTATAGTGATAGGGCAAAACTTCTTTTACTCAGATTTGGCTCTGGATTAGTTGAATTATATGCTCCTGAACTTCTAAAACTAGAAGTAGCTAATGGTTTAAGAAAGTATTTTGTAAAGAAACTTATTAGCGAAGAACAATTAATAACTTTATATAGTTTGTTCTCTGATATAGACATTGAATACATAAATCATAGCATAGATCTTATTATAGATTCGATAAAGTACGCTATAGTAAATGATGTTACATTTTATGATGCATTATACATCGTTTTAGCTAAAAATATGAATGGATTATTTATAACTGCCGACGATAAGTTAATGAGAAAAATTAGGGATAAGGAAAATATCATAATTCATATAAAGGATTATAAATAGATTGCATGGATACGTATTATATTTAATAAAGAATTCTATAAAAGATGTAAACAAGGCTTTTATTGAGTTTATGGAGACCTCTTATCTAACTATTCATGCTTGTCCACATAATCTATTATGGTGTATAGTTTTTAGGTAGATAAATATATCTGAAGACTAATTTATTCCAGTAGGATGCATCGTTTGGGGGATTGATGATGATTAGAGTATTAGTTGCGGCTCCAATACATAAGGATGCATTGAAATTATTAGAGAGTTCAGGTTTTGAGGTTATAGTCAGAGAATATCCTAGCAGTAATGAACTTGTTAGATTGATAAAGGACTTTGATGCCTTGATCGTTCGAAGTAAACCATTAGTTACACGGGATGTTATTGAAGCAGCTAATAAGCTTAAAGTTATTGGCCGTGCAGGTGTAGGCCTCGATAACATAGATCTTGAAGCAGCTAAAGAGAAAGGTATAGCAGTATTTAATGCACCTGGTGCTCCTACGAATAGCGTTGCAGAACTAGCTATTGGTTTAATGTTGGCTGTTCTCCGTAAAATAGCCTATGCTGATCGTGGTATGAGAGAGGGTAAATGGGTCAAGAAGGAATGTCTCGGACAAGAATTACATGGTAAAATTCTTGGAGTTATTGGTATGGGTCGGATAGGAAGAGCAGTTGCCAGAATAGCCCATCATGGTTTTGGTATGAAGATTATTTACTATGATGTTATAAGGTGTCCTAAGGAGATTGAAGAAGAACTTGAAGCTCGATGCCTCGATCTTGAAACAGTACTAAGAACAGCTGATGTCATAACAATTCATGTACCACTTACTCCTCAAACAAAACACTTAATTAATGAAGAAAGACTTAAACTTATGAAACCAACGGCGATCCTAATCAATACTGCTCGCGGAGGAGTAGTTGATACAAATGCTCTAGTAAAGGCATTAAAGGAGGGCTGGATAGCTGGTGCAGGGCTAGATGTATTTGAAGAAGAGCCCTTACCAAGGGATCATCCCTTGACAGAACTTGACAATGTTGTATTAACTCCTCATATTGGAGCAAATACTATTGAGGCTCAAGAAAGAGCTGGTATAGAAATAGCTAAGAAGATCATAGGATTTTTCAAGGGTAAATAATATTTCTTTTTCTTAATTATTTTCTATAGTTAAAGACTAGAGTAATTATTATTAGTTATTTATTGCATACATTGTATATGGTGTATACATTGTCTACAACAATAAGGATATCTAA
>CAZITZ010000067.1:3680-7916 GCA_964542295.1 uncultured Desulfurococcaceae archaeon | reverse complement strand
CATGTACCTCATTATTATGGGATCGGGCTCGCGAATACCCAGTTTCTTCATGGCCGTTGCAACACGTTTTCTTCCATCATCAACATAAGACTTTATTATATTAAGCTTATTCCTTATATCATAAGCCCATATTTTCATCTGTACACGTTGATTAACACCAGTAAATATGAGTATGAAGAATATAATAAATATTAATTGGCCAATATAGTCTGTCCAATCAGCCATTACAGTTCAACCCATTCTGTACCATTCACTTTATACTTCGCTAGAAAATACCTACTTAGAGGCTAAAATATTGTACTGTAACAATACAATAAATGATCTAGAGGGGACATAATTGATTTTATATTATTTCATTGAGTTGTTACAATAATGTCTTTACCAGTAATTAGTACAGTATGTTCAAACTGACTGACAAGACCATTTGCTCTCTCAACAAGAATAGGGTAGACATATAGAATTTTCTTTTTAATCAAACTCTTCAATACATTTCTCACACCTTCAATAGATCTAGAGTAACTAGTAAGCCATCGTTCACAGAATGGAAGCATTCTCCTAGTTTTCCAAATATCATCAATAATTCTCTTCTCAATATCGGAGAATCTTCCTCGAACTTTTTTAAGAGAGAATATGGTAGCAATATTTCCTTCTTTAACCATTCCAACACCTGTTGTTGCAAAGGGTTCTATTGCATAGGCACCTTCTTGAAATTTCCACCTAACAAACCTATTGTAGTAATTAGGTATAGTATAACCAGAATGTATTATGTATTGATCCATGCTATGTCCTGTTAAGTTCTTTATTGGTTTATAGCCAAAGGATTTTATTGTTTCTTCAATAATTTTACCAATCTCATTAGCTCTTACACCAGGCTTAATAATCTCAAGTGCCTTCTCCAACGCGGTTCTACTAGCTTCAAGAAGGGGTTCATAAGCCGGGTTAAATGATATTGTTGCAGCTGTATCGGCAATATAGCCATTAACATGTACACCTATATCGATTTTAAGTACATCATTATCAGACAATATTTGCTTATCATCAAGTACTGGAGTATAATGAGCGGCTATATGGTTAACCGATAAATTCACTGGAAAAGCAGGCTCACCTCCAAGTTCTTTAATTCTATTCTCAATAAAAATGGCTAGATCAAGTAATTTCATGCCAGGTTTAGCTTTAGATAATGCCTCTTCTCTAACTCGCTTAGCTATTTCTCCGGCTTTTAAATACATTTTAACAATATCCTCATCAATCACCGCCTTAGACCCTCCAAAATTGTTAATTGGAGAGCAAACTAACCATTGGTTAAATATTATTAAGCTATACCTTTATAATAACTTCTAGTAAAGGTTATGGGGGTACTGTAAATGACTGTTATAAAATATTTAGGACATGCAGCTTTCGAATTAAGGCTTAAGGGACTAGATGGCATAATGAAGACCATATTGATTGATCCATGGCTTACAAGTCCTCTGTCACCTATAGATCCGGATAACTATATTAGAGAGGCGGGAAAAATAGACTATATCATTGTTACTCATGACCATGGAGATCATTTGGGAGAAACCATACCTATTGCTAAGAAGACAGGGGCAACAGTCATAACTATATTTGATTTAGCTGTTGAATTAGAAAAGAAAGGACTACGTGTTATCGGTGCTAATGTTGGAGGTAGAGTTAAAGTTAATGACTTATTTGTTGTATTAACTCCTGCAATCCATAGCTCAGAACATGGTAATCCTACTGGAGTGGTTATAGGAGGCCCAGATGTAAAGATATATCATGCAGGAGATACTGGTCTATTTGCAGAAATGCAGTTTATACATGAATTGTATAGTCCAGATATAGCGCTGCTGCCTATAGGCGGTCATTTCACAATGGGAATAGAAGAGGCTGTAAAAGCTGTTGAGCTCTTAAAACCAAAGATAGCAATACCCATGCATTACAATACCTTCCCACCAATAAGAGCTGATCCAGCACGCTTCAAAGAACTTGTAGAGAAAAAGACAAGTACAAAAGTAGTAATACTAAAACCAGGCGAAAAATTAGAATATCCATAGGGGAGCCCCCGGGGAAACAGCCCCGCTCCCACTAAATAGAGCCCGTGGTAGGTGAGCCGATCAAGAAGGGCTTCAATGACCACGGGTGTTAGTAGTGGGAGACAGCCCCAGAGGGGTTTCCCGTAAAAAATATTGTTTTTTACATAATCTATGGAAATCCTTAAATGTGATCATTCTTGTTCTCTAGATACTAGTTAATACATGGATGGTGTACAATATTGGATGTTGAAGAAAGACTCAAATTGTTAACTAAAAATACTGCTGAAGTAATTACTGTTAAGGAGCTCAAGGAACTTTTAGAGACTAAGGAGCATCCCAAGGCATATCTCGGGTTTGAACCCAGTGGTTTAGTTCATATTGGATGGCTTATATGGATTGATAAGGTTAGGGATTTCCTTGATGCTGGTATTGAAATGTATATTCTTGAGGCTACATGGCATGCATATATTAATGATAAGCTTGGAGGAGACCTAGAACTTATAAGATACTCTGCAAGACTTGTCCGTAAGGTTATGGAGGGTTATGGAATAGATACTAGTAGGATAAGATTTATTGATGCAGAAGAACTAGCTAGCGATAAGAGGTATTGGGAAATCCTTATTCGGACTAGTAAGAATGTTACATTAGCCCGTGTTAGGAGAGCATTAACTATAATGGGTAGGAGAGAGAGTGAAGCAGAAGCCGATTTCTCAAAGCTTATTTATCCATTGATGCAGGTATCCGATATATTCTATTTAGATTTAGATATTGCCCTTGGAGGCACCGATCAAAGGAAGGCACATATGTTGCAGAGAGATATTGCTGAAAAACAAGGCTGGAAAAAAGCAGTAGCTATACATACGCCATTACTTGTGGGGCTTAAAGGCCCTGGTAAGAGAATGGATGTGACTAGTATTGAAAAAGATGAATTACTAGCCGATATTAAAATGAGTAAGAGTAAGCCTGAAACAGCTATATTTGTACATGATTCTCCTGAAGAAATTAGATTAAAGATAAGGAAGGCCTATTGCCCACCTAAAGAGATAGAGGTCAATCCAATTATACAGATCAATAAACTTCTATTGTTTACCAAGAAAAAATTCACATTACACATTGATAGGCCAGCTAAGTATGGCGGCCCTATCGACATATATAGTTTTGACGAATTAGCTAAGTTATATAGTGAAGGCAAGATACATCCCCTAGATCTAAAGAATGCTACCGCAGAAGCCTTGATAGAATTTCTAAAGCCTATTAGGAAAAAACTATTCGGTGACAAGGAAGCAAGGGAGTTCTTAAATATACTATTAAAGGCAAAGATCACTAGATAACTTCCTCAAAACAATTTATCTGTCTATCGTAGAATATGTATAAAAAGTAGAACAAAGTATAGTAGTTTCTACTAGATAGAGAGTTTACCTCAAACATATGGAGGGCATAGTAGGAATAACTATGGATAATATCACCATAATACTCATTACGATCTAATAATTAATTACATAGGTGATTAAGATATGCCAAAATATTTGATTAAAGCAAAAATCCATGTTGATGGTATAGTTGAAAAACCGGATGTTATAGGAGCAATATTTGGTCAAACAGAGGGGTTGTTAGGAGATCAATTTGATCTTAGAAAACTGCAAGATAAGGGAAGAATAGGGCGTATTCATGTAGACTTAAAAGTACATGGTAATAAGTCTGTTGGAGAAGTAATAATACCCAGCAATCTTGATCGTGTTGAAACAGCACTTGTTGCTGCAATGATTGAAGTCGTTGATAAAGTCGGACCATATAATGCTAAGCTTGAAGTCATTGACATCATTGACGTTAGACTTGAAAAAATAAAAAAGATTGTTGAGAGAGCTAAGGAAATATTGTCTATATGGAGTAGACAGAAAAGCCCTGATATAAAGGAGATTATACAAGAGATCGAAAGCGTCCTTAAGCCTGCTGAAATAATAAAGTATGGCCCGGAACAATTACCAGCCGGGCCCAATGTAGATACTAGTGATGAATTAATTATTGTTGAAGGCAGAGCTGACGTTATTAATCTTCTTAGATACGGGTACCGTAATGTTATAGCAATAGGAGGTGCAAAGCCTGAGGTTCCAAAAACAGTTAGAGAATTAGCAAAGAGAAAGAAAAGAGTAATAGTATTCCTTGACGGAGATCATGCAGGAAATCTTATACTTAAAGAGCT
>CAZITZ010000067.1:0-3580 GCA_964542295.1 uncultured Desulfurococcaceae archaeon | reverse complement strand
ATTATATGGCACCCTAGAAGCTATTTTATACGATAAAGAGTGGAATAAAATAGAGCGGTTACCAGTAAGGAACCTTGTTGAAAGAATTGAAAAGATTAATGAGGGAATGGTTCATGCCATAGTATTTGATGGAATTGTTACACAGAGACTTCTCGACAAATCCAAAGATAAGAACATAAGGGTCATAATAGGTACTAAACTAGGTAACATACAATATAAACCTCCTGAAGTCCTCGTATTAACGATTAATGATATAACCTAAAATTATTTCTTTTTAATAAAGTAGTCAAAGAGACTTCTTTGACCAGATGCTACACTTTTTAATTGTTGCTCCGTTACACCAAAGTATTGAAGTACACGTAATGCTGCGGGTACAATTTGTCTGTCAATGTAATAGTTTGGATCAACTATGCTTGGATCCTTTACAAGTATATAGGGTTCTACTCTTGATGAGATCTTACCAGAGCCTTTAATAACAACATAGCCTACTTTATCGCCTACCTCAACCTTTATACCCTCTCGTAATAATTTCTTAGCAGCAACTACATGTGGGGCCTCAACACCATATTCTTCAATGCGTTTAGTAAGTGTCTTCCATATTACTAGTTTCTCTAAGGGTATTTTTCCAGCTTTAAGATCTGATACTACTTTCCTAACGTAATCAACAGCTTTATCTGTACTCATTTCTTTAAGGAGTATTTCAACAACTTTCTCTTGAACTTCTTTAGCTATTTCAGCCCAGTCTCCACGTACTGCCTCGAAACCAACAATATCAATCCTTCCATCCATCAGTAACCCTACATATCTTTTCTTGGCCTCTGTAAAGAATACTCTTCTGTAGATCTTATCGATCTTTATGTCGAAGCCTAATACTTTTTCAACATACTCTATAAGCTTCCTAATCTTTGCTTCATCATATGATACAAAAAGTGAATCTGTATCTCCATATATCATATCAAGACCTAGCTGTCTAGCTTTCTCAACAGCTTTCATAATCGTCTGCCTACCCCATGCAGTAACTGCTTCAGCACATTGTTTACAATACCATCGCGCACCAACCCATCCCATGTATCCATAGGATGCATTAGCTAGTATTTTCAAAGCCCTTTGTCTCTCATACAGTATTCTATACTCTGGACTATCAACTGGATACTTCCTCATCTCACTCCTAACAATCTTTCTAAGCCTTATCAATGTAGCCAAAACTCTACGGAAGAAGCCATCAGGGGCTTTACGGAAACAATGCCTAACTTCTGGAGCAATATTATGTGTTTCCGGACTACATTCATAGGGATCAAAGGTGTCTGGGCCAATGTTATACTTTATCATTATACTTGGATACATACTTGAGAAGTCCAGTACAGCTATATTCTCATGAATACCCTTCTTAGGCTTAAGTACAACAGCTCCTTTATAACTCTCATAGGGTCTCTCAACACGATTAGGCACAAGCTCACCATATCTATAAGCTTCTCTCATTAGATACCATTCAAGCCTAAAGCCAACACTAGCAGCACCTACCTGATCAAGTGGTAAACCAGTTATACTTGAAAGCTGCATTGCAAATGGTAGAAATTTTTCGCCTAATCCATAAGTTGATATAGCATCTTGAGCAGCATATTCTAAGAATTTCTTTCTAAGCTTAGGATCATCCCAGTACCTTGGCATTTCTAAATAATCAATAATTATCCTCTCATCCTTCTTCATAACACCTAGGTAGTCAGCAACATTTTCAAGAGTTTTAACTTTAACCTCAGGTAATTCTTCAGCAAAATCATATAGATCAACGTTTAATCTACCAGCTAATGAAATATGTCCATAGGTACTTGTAGCTGGTTCACTATCAAGTCTTCTACCAACATCAAGTTTTATGCCTAAATACTTGGATCTATCTCTTAAGTATGGCCAGTCAAATTTATTACTATTATATCCAGTTATAATGTCTGGATCATAGGATCTTACGTATTCTATAAACTTCGTAATAACCTCACGATCATCTTTATCCTTTGCTTGAAACTGTATGAGCTCGCCTTTATCGTTCATTATGGATATTATAATAACAGGGTCACGTTGTGGTTTAGGAGTACCCTTAGAATATACTTCAATATCAAATGCTATTATCCTAAGATTAGGTGGAGGACTTGAATCTTCTAAAGATTTAATCTCCCCAATAATTTCATACTCTTCATCAACACGATATATAGGGTTCCTCCTTACCTTCTTAACCTCAGCCGCGTGCCATTGACATGGATGTAGATCATGATCTATAATGTATCTCATGGAGAACCTGATATCTGCCTCAATAACCTCCTTAACACCATTTAATCTACCAATTACATCCCTATACTCTCTAACATATTCAGGAATAACCGTAGTTATTTTTAATGCCTTAACAGGTTTACCAAAATACCTCTTATCAACGGTCTCAATACTAATTATTGGTGAACGTGGTTTCGACAAAGCTTTTATCTTAGGAATAATACTTTTAGGATCAACTTCATCACTTAATATTGCATAGAAGTAGGGCCTAAACCTACGATCCCTTAGAAGAGCCCTACGCCCATCACGTAAAGCAGCCCATATAATAATATGCGGTTCATTGCCGCGTACTTCATACGTTATATCTAGCAAGTAGAACTCGATCTTGTCAACACTAGACAATATCGGTGCACCAAGTATAATATATAATTTAATATCTGTATAAGTCTTATGGACTATATAGTCTTCTCCATAATATATGCATCGCTGTCTCCATAGTATCCCCTGATCCTAGCTCTAACAGTATAACCAAGTTTACGGTACATGTTAAATGCAATAGTATTATCAACACTAACTTCAAGGTAAACACGGCTAACACCCCTAGCCTTAAACCTCTTCTCCAACTCGAACATCAGCTTCTTACCAATACCGTATCCACGATACATCGGATGTACAGCAATAGATAGTACATGTCCTCTTAAACCCTTTCTTTTCTCAATAGAACCCATAATATATCCTATAACATGACCTAAGAATTCAGCAACAAGAAACAATTCTCTAAACAAAAAATAATATACAAGAAATATTTCAAACGGATAAGCATGTTTATCAAAGGATAATTTCTCAATCTCGCATACTCTAGGAAGATCTTTTGGATCAACCTCCCTAATAAATACATGAGTCCTAATCATATTCTTGTATTCCCTAAATACATGTAATATATTAGGATACTAATAATATTGATAGTAGATAAAGAGTGGTGAGCGAGGAACTAGATGAGGATCGTTGAAAAGGATCTTAAGAAGGGCTATGTAAAAATCGTTCCAGAGACAACAGATGATCTATGGCTACTCTATAACATAGTCTCTGAAGGAGATATAGTCATTGCCAAGACAAGTCGTGAAATAAAATTTGACAAGGGTGGGGGAAGCAGAAGAATACCCATGACCTTAGCTATTAGGGTTACCCATTTAGAATTCCAGCCATTTACCAATAGGCTTAGAATCAGAGGGATAGTCATTGAAGGTCCTGAGAAGTTTGGTGTAAAAGGTCACTACCATACGCTTAACATAGATACTGGTACATTAGTAACTATTTATAA
>CAZITZ010000066.1:5972-7950 GCA_964542295.1 uncultured Desulfurococcaceae archaeon | reverse complement strand
CCTTCACTAAGTATAAGAGACATTACCTGCCCATCAGTAAATCCAAGAGCTTTTAATACGCCTATTTCTCTAGTTCGTTCTATAACTGAAGTGATCATTGTAGCAGCTATACCTACCGTTGCTACTGCAAAAGCCGATAGTGATGTAGCGAATGTTATGAAGCCCATAGCAGCTGTTACAGATGATACTACTCGGGCTATTTCTACAAATGATATGACTTCGGCAGCATCACGGTAAGCCTGTCTTAGTTGTTTAGCAACATAGTCTACATAAACTGGTGATACAGCCAGTACCAAAATACCTGACCAATCATCCATTCCAAGTACTCTCTTACCAGCTCCATATGGTAAGAATATAGTATTATCAGGGCTTAGAAATGGAGCGCCGCCATACTCGTTGAGGATACCGACAACACGTACATACAATCGTTTAATCTTAATCTTACTAGCTTCAACGACTTCTGCAATAGTGATCTGTATAACGTCACCTACCTCAAATAATTTCTCACCAGTAATTGGATCATAAGCTATTTTATATCCTATTATCGCAGATGTAACTTCATTAGGAGATGGTATAGCTCCTTCCACAATTCTTAGTCCAGAGAAAGTCTTAAGTATAATGTCTGGATCAACAGCATAGATAAATACCTTCTTCTCTCCAGTAGGCGATTTCATCACACCTTGTGTCGAATAAAAAGGCCTTACATCAGATATTCCATCGAGAGTCTCAATATAGTCTATATCTTTTTGGCTAAACCTATAGTCACGTGTTGGGAATAATACAACGAGATTCTGGCCAAGACCAAGTATTTGCCTCTCAACATAATTTGAGTACCCTGATATAACACTTGTCATCATAACCAATGCCAGTGGACCAATAGCTATACCTATAATTGTCAATACTGCACGTAATCTCCTCTCAGTTAATGCTTTTATAGCATATATCATTAAATCACGAGGCTGAATACCCACTACTTAATCCCCGCTACCACTAAACTCGAATCTCTTCTAATCTTCTCTCATGCTGCTTCATCATACGATATATAATGTATACTGCTATTGCCAGAAACAATGCTACAATACCTATTACGATGTATTCTGTAGTACCAAATATAGGTTTAGGTGTCTCAGTAACTTCAATTATTTTCTCATACTCTATAGTTATTGGTATTCTAATCTTATGATATTGGTCATAACTGTCGATATAAACTATTTCGAGAAACCCGCTTGAACCACCGTATTCTGAGGATGTTTCGATCGAGAATGTAACCTCTGAACCTGGATCTAGGTCGCCAATGAATGTTGATGCATTTGTACCATCATATATGAGGCATGCTACAATTCTTTCAGCAGTAGCCGATCCTATATTCATTATAGTTCCTGTAATTTTTACATTACCATCTCTATAAACGGCCTTTATATCGTATATATCAAGTTTTATGAATGGATACAAAACTAGGGATATACTAGTATTAACAAAGTGCGTATAACCTAGTTCATCAGTATATGAAAGAGTAATAATCAATGGTATCGTTCCATATCTTATAATTAATGGGGCTGAAGCAGTATATAATGGATTGTAATAAAGGCTCATATTAATTATCCTAGTCTCTCCACTCTTAAGATTACCTAGATAATAAAGTGATTTCGATGGCACTACTATGGGGATAGAGGGATATATTATGAGGTAAGTATTATACGCATTACCGTATCCCGTTACCTTAAGCGTTAGATTAACATCATTCACAAGATCTCTTACATAGATCCTTCGTGGAAGTAATATATCGATATATTTTATGTTACCAGAGATGCCGACCTTTGCAATCACGTCTATCGAACGCTCATTACCTGTATGATCTATAAAGAATAGTCTTAAAGATATATTATAAAAGCCTATGCTAATATTATCAACTATATTTACTGGTATAGTAAATACTATGAAGTCTCCTTTACTAGCACTTGTCTGAGTAGGTGCTTGA
>CAZITZ010000066.1:0-5872 GCA_964542295.1 uncultured Desulfurococcaceae archaeon | reverse complement strand
CTCAGCATAAATACCATTCATTGATGGGAAAAGATTATTTCTAAGTATGATCACTAAATACTGACCATATTTTCCTGGTTCAGGTGATTGATAAAGCCAGTATGAGTCTATATATGCTATTGAGTCCTTAGGATCATTTATATGGATTAATACATTATATTCCTCTAGAACTCTTTTTGAAGGACCTCCTGTGGCTAATACATAGTCTACATATAATTTAGCATTATAAAGCCCAGGTTTTACATTACCTACAGTAATCTTGAAATCTATTTGGAATACTTGCATTGACTGTATTGGGCCCTGAACATAAGTTTCTACAGTATCATTTTTATATAATCCATAGAATTCCATAGGTAGTTTAAGTATAGCATTTAATCCTTGTATGGTAAATGGATTCCTGTTGATCAAATTAATTCTATATGTCACATTCTCCGTATTTGGAAAGACGGGTTGATCGGTCCATGAATAACTAACTATTTCTAGTCCTTTACCCAATAATCCTTCGAATTCTTGTAATTCTACTACTATTTTTTTATTGATCTCCCTCCTTAAATATGATCCATATATTGTTAGAACATAGTTTATTTTAATATTGAATCTAAGTATACCTTGAGACGCATTTCTTAGATCAAGTGTATATGAAGCTGTAGATAGCTCTCCAGGACTAATATCGCCTAATGATATAGTATCTTCAATAATCGATATAGAAGAATTATAACTCGATATAACTGTAATGACATTAGATGCCGTATAACGACCATAATTATAGACTTCTATATATAATGGTACTAATCGCTCACCTGGATATACTTGTTGTGGAGAACCCCGGCCCCAATATGCATTTACAATGTCTAATACTGGAATATAATCATTTGGATCAGCCACAGTAATAGGTATTGTTATGTCTTGTCTTGTAAATAGTAGCGCATTATCAGATGATATTATAAGATTAAGCGTTAATTTAGACAAATAAGATCCGGGTTCAAGATCATCTGAAATGTCTAGTTTTATAGATAATGTAGCTGCCTCACCACTAGGTATTGATCCATATGATTGTAATGATATGTCTCTAAGATTTATGCCCTCGGGCAACTCTATACTCGGCACTACAGTCTTAATGGTTCTTGGTCCATAGTTAACAAGTACGACTTGCATTTCAATATTTCTTGAACTAGGTAGTGCTACTGCTGGCTGTCCATTGTAAAGCCATCTAATTGATGCCAGTCCAAGATAGTTTGTATACTTGGTCAAATTTAGTGTAAATGAATACATCCTTGATACATTATATCGGGCTCCTCTATAGTTCATGATCATATCAAGTTTTAAAACAAGGTTTTCAAGTATATTATCGCTTGACGTTATGTTGATGTTGTTAAATGTCAATGTTACAATATCGCCGTAGCTGATCTGTCCCTCATAAATCGTTATAGAAAGTGATCTGTTGTCTAAAGTCCTAGCATCACTAGGTAAGTACAAGTATGCTAGGACATGAGTTATTGTTGGAAGTCCATTATTTCTTATTGTAACATATATGTCAACTAACATTGACTCATTATATACAATTTTTTCCCTAAAACCAGTATCAATAATTTCTACAGAAGGCTCTGGTGGATACGAAACAACTAACTCTATATTAGAATTCCAATAACCTTCATACCCTACACCGTCTTCAGTAGAGGTTGTAGCATTAATCTCTAAATATCCATAATAAGATCCTGGAGAAGTACTTGGTTTTACATCTACATCTGTAAATTTTAACGAATATACTTCGTTAGGAGACAATCTTAAACCAGTTAATACGTATTTATTAGGTTCAAAGCCTTCTGGCAAATAGAGCCTTACAATGCCATTGAATATAGTTGACTCACCATTATTCTTTATGAGAATAGTTAAAGATGCTGATGTTGTCGAAGGATATATTTCCTCAGGCTCCCAATAATAGTCTATAACTTCAATATCTAATAGCGGATACTCTAATATAGTTACATTAAATGATAAGTACTCTTCAAAGTACGTAGAGTTGACTGTATAGCTTATCTTGACGAATATATTATACTGCCCTGGAGAAATACTATCATTGATATCAATAAGATACTTCAATTGGAAAACATAGTTAGGAGGAATTATTTGAAGATAAGATCCATTTGTAGCCACTGGTTCAGTACATAACCCATTTCCCATACTAGGATTAAATCCCTCAGGAAGAATAAGACAGCCGATCAAATCGGACAATGAATAGTTGTAGTTATTTCTTACTTCAAGTAATAAGTTTACACGACTACTACCAGGGTATACTCTAGGAGTTCCTGCGGATGAATACCATCCAATATATTCGATCGATAGACCATTACTTCCTTTGGATCCATGTATCTCTAATACAGTTAATTCTAAGACCATTGATTGAAGTATAAGTATCATAAATAATATTGCTAATAATCTCCTATACATTATCAGAAACCTCTATTTAGCCATTCTATCACTATCTAAGAACTTGATATTATTATTTAAGTTAATATAGCTATATTGCTGAATGAAATATATCTTATAATTTATTGATGATACATTCAACAGGATCAGGCTGTTTTTCACCAATAATCACTCCGTCGCTTATCAATAAAATTTTCTTAGTACATGAAGCTATTTCCGGATCATGCGTTACAACAATTATTGTTTGTCCGGATTTGTTAAGTTGAGTAAATGTTTCCATAACTGTCTTAGATGAATATCTATCCAGATTCCCTGTAGGTTCGTCAGCTAATATGATCTCAGGATCGCCCACTAAAGCACGGGCAATGGCTACACGTTGCTGCTGACCACCGCTGAGTTGGTTAGGCTTCTTTTTAAGCCACGATAACTCTCCTCCTGCCTTTATTAGTGCCTTTTTTACTTTTGGTATTCTCTGCTTTCTTGGAATTCCTCGAGCTACTAGTGGTAATTCAATGTTTTCAAGAACTGTTAATCTATTGATTAAATTAAACTGTTGAAATACAAAACCAATAACGCGATTCCTTAGATAAGCAAGTCTTTTACTTGGTAGTCTTGATGCATCAACGCCTTTAACAAGGACCTTGCCACTAGTAGGTATATCTAGTAAACCAATCATATTCAATAAAGTGGTCTTACCACTACCACTAGGTCCCATAATTGCTAGGAAATCTCCTGAGTAAACCCTTAAATTTACTCCATTAAGTGCTCTGGTAATCACTTCTCCTACTCTATAGATCTTCTTTACATCTATTAGTTCAATGATAGGTTTTTTAGTCAATCCCTACACCAAACCCTAAAGTAGATCTATGTAAGTAATCCAGATAATATAAGTTATACAAGTTATTAAGTAGGAGAGTGTCTAGGTGATAAATATTGTATCATTCTTCAAATATGAGAGAAATCAATGAAGTACTTGAAAAAAGTAGAGTCTATGGAGTTCTAGGTTCTACAATGCATGTCATGTTGATCTTAACCATATTTATGAACAACATTATTGGATTCACATTCTTATATTTTATAGGCCTAGGATTCTTAATATTAGCTATAAGAGAATATCGTAGATGGGGTAAGGCTGTAGGATGCTGGTATAAAGCTATTGCAAGTTATGATTATTTACGGATATCTATAATAATATATTTTATAGGATTAACTATTACTTTGATATCATCATTAATACTTCAAAATGCTATCATATGGTGGAAACCAATTAATGAGGTACCTATCTACTACATTGTCCTTATACCATCAACGCTAATCTCTTCAGCTTACTATGGCTTATGTCTATTAAGTGTAAGTTGGTGTAAGAAAATTGAACTTCGTTCTAGAAGACTCTTTAAGTTAGCTGGTTTACTAAATATATTGTTCACAGTATTTACTTTGGCATTTTTTATCATATTAAGAAACACATATATAATCAATAGTTATATATTAATACTTTCTGCAGTTGCGCTATTCTGTATAAAGGTTATAGAATTTTGTTCGTGGTACTCTATTGGTAAAGAGAGCATTCTACCTAAATTATTGAATGATATTAGCCTAAAAGAATTAGTTTATGTAATTAGTTTAGCTTTAATAGGTATTGGATTGGCTGGCACTATTGCTGAGACAAGTTTCTCTGAACATTATATTGGCACGCTTAGCTATGAAAGTAAAGGTATTGGTTGTATACATGGAATTCCCTATTATGTAAAGATATACTCGTGGGGAGACATTATAATTCAGTACCAAAAATACTCAATAAAACATATAGATCATTCAGAAAGCTTTGAACATATGTGGTCTAATCAACTACTTATAAATAGATATTTCATATCGAAGGAAGAAAATGACCAATGTATTTGGTTAAGTAGAAAACTTGATTTAGAAGAAATCTGCTCCGGGATCTCCCATGTCTACGAAAATGGGAGAATTGAAGGATATCACGAGGGAAAATGTATAATTTATAGGGAAAAAGGAACCTACATTATGCAAGATTATTACTCTAAAACTGCTTGGTATTATAACTCATCAAATGATATCTTTATAGAGCTTAAAGTGGTTTCACTTACTAAGAATAGTTCTTTTCAAGTTATTCTAGAATGTCGGAATGAATACTATTCGTTCAATCTAAGTAGAGATCAAGAATATCTATATATCATAAAGCCTCTAAAAGGGCCTTGTAAATTACTATTTAAGCCTAATCGATCAGATAACATTGTGTCCTATAGAATAGTGTATAGTGTTAGTGTTAGTACTTCTAAAACTTTATCTAGTAAACCTTTCTATATTGCTATTGTAAAACATGTTATTATAAGACCTGCTTATAAGCCCTATCATACACCTTATGCTTTGATATCTTATGAGGCTGTACAAGGGGATTTGATAGAACTACAGTATCCAATAATCTACCTTCTATTAGGTATATTATTATTCGTCATTTCAAGAACGTAACGAGCTTATTCATAGTTGCTTCAATACTAGTGATTAGGGTAGCCTAATCTATTTAATTATAATTATTTATATGTATACATTGAATGTTTTATGTTTATATACTTGCTAGTTTAGAATAGATAGATACTGGTGAGGGTATTGCCTGGTTCTAACCCTAGTACTAGAGAACTCGCTAAGGCAATAGAAGATGCTGCTGTAGAGGCTTTAAGGAAAGCCGTCATCTATTTACCTCCAGATGTTAAGGAGGCATTACATAGAGCATATATAGAGGAAGATAATGAGGCTGCCAAGGCACAACTTAAAGCCATACTTGATAATGTGGAACTTGCTGAGAAACTCGGTAAACCTATATGCCAGGATACAGGTCTAGTCATATTCTATGTTAAAGCAGGATATAGGTTTCCAGGACTAGATGTTATTGAGGAAGCCCTAGTTAATGCAACTAGAAGAGCTACTAAAGAAGTACCATTGAGGCCTAATACTGTCAACCCATTTACTGGTAAGAATCCAGGTGATAACACCGGTAGGTTTGTACCTTACATACATTGGGAAATTATTGATGGAGATGATCTAGAATTTACTGTTGTACCTAAGGGTGGTGGTTCTGAGGCTGTTGCAATGCTACGGATGCCTCCGCCTGGAAGAGGTGTTGCTGGAGTTAAGGAGGCTGTCATAGATGCCGTCTTAAAGGCTGGTGCTAAGCCTTGTCCACCAACGATTGTTGGTGTAGGTATAGGCGGAGGTGCTGATATAGCTACTACATTGGCTAAGAAAGCAGCTTGTTTGAGGAAACTTGGTACAAAGAACCTTGATCCATATCTAGCTAAGCTTGAGGAAGAGCTCTATAAGGCTATTAATGAGCTTGGCATTGGAGCTATGGGTATGGGCGGCAAACATACCGTGTTAGGAGTACATATAGAGTATGCACATCGCCATCCAGCAACATATCCCGTAG
>CAZITZ010000065.1:2214-7971 GCA_964542295.1 uncultured Desulfurococcaceae archaeon | reverse complement strand
AGCTTTACGGAACATCTCTGGATCTCTTAGGAACTTCCTATTCTTTAGATAAATATCCGTTATCTCCCGTGACATGCCGTCCAAGAACACTGGTACATGCGGTAATTCAGCTGTAACCAATGATATTACTTCCTGACTCCTACCAACACTGAATGCAGGTATTAATACTACACCATTATTGTCTATAACCTCCTCTATAGAGTCTATGAGTTGCTTCTCAGTCTCATAACGAGGTGGATGTATAACATTGCCGTAAGTTGATTCAATGATTAGCGTATCTATTTTCATAGGCCATAGCTCTGCCTTTGTTAGTGTCCATGTCTGTATAGTATTTGTATCTCCAGTATACAAGATCTTGTGTCCACTAGGTGTCTCGAGATATACTAATGAACTACCAAGTATATGTCCAGCACTGGTTAACATAATCCTGTATTTATCAACTTCAACTTCCTCTCCATAATCAAGTAAAAGGCTATGTTCCATCATAAGCGATAACTCTCCTTCTTCATAATCAATGTAATAGCCAGAGATCTTCATAAAATCTCTTATAAGTATTTCACCAATCTCCATAGTGGGTCTAGTCATAATAGTTAAGGGTCTAGCTGATATGAATAGCTGTGGCACAGCACCTATATGGTCTAGATGGGCGTGAGATACTACAATGCCAGCAACATCAATAGGTCTAATATGCTCTGGAAACCTAGGTCTACCTTCTTCATCAAAATTTATTCCATAGTCTAAGAGTATTCCCTTTTCTCTATTAGCATCTCTAATATAGATAGCTGCTCTTCCCACTTCACCTCCGCTGCCCAGTACCCTTACCTCAATAGCCATACCAGTGCACCCTAGTCCTCAATATCTAGAATAGACTAATATTGATCAAGCCCCTTATTAAGTATAGGTATTTTAAGTAGGGAATAGATTCTAAAACAAGACTCTGCTATAGAATTCTTGGGAGGGAGAATAGTTGTTCCCTGGAATGTCTCCTAGAGAGCTTAAGCGCATGCTTAAACGTATGGGAATAGATCTTGAAGAAATCAAGGATGTTGATGAAGTAATTATAAGACTTAAAGATAAAGAACTTGTTATTGAAACACCTACTGTACTATTAATTGACGCTGGCAAACAAAAGATCTTCCAAATAACTGGGAAAGAATATACTGAGAGAGCACGTAGTACTGTAGAGGAGAAACCACATATTGAATTAAGTGAAGACGACATATTATTCATTATGGAACAAACTGGTGTTAGTAGAGATTTAGCTGAAAAAGCACTTATCAAGGCAGAAGGCGATCTTGCTGAAGCAATATTATTGATAAGAGAAGGTAGAATCTAGAACTAAGGGATCATTCATGCTAATTAAAAAGATCGGTGATGTGTATAATATCTATCCTACAAGAGTATTTGAATATAAATCAGTTAAAAAACCAATGTATTTACTTGGAGTATATTATGATGGTGCATCCGGTAAGGCTGTACTTGAATTCGTAACAGAAGATGGTAGCCAGTTATACCTAGTACATGATCCAACTGATCATAAGCCTTACTTCTTAACAGATCTATCTCCCGAAGATATTGAGAAAAGGGCTGAGATTATACGACATAAGAGTTTTGAGCGAATAGAAGTAGTAAATAAGTTTGATCCATTAAATAATAGAATTAGACGTATGACAAAGATCGTTACTAAAGATCCGTTAGCTGTTGTCTCGCTGAGAAATAAAGTACCTAAGGCTTGGGAGGCTAGAATAAAGTATCATGATAACTATGTCTTTGACCGCGGGCTAATACCAGGTATGAGATACCTTGTTGATAGCGGTAATGGTTTTACATTAGTAACACCATCTATTGAGGATAAAACCATTAAGAGAGTAAAAGAGATCTTTAAGGGAGAGGATAAAGAGACTCAAGATCTAGCTCTTCAATGGATACCATTGTTCGAGGAAAAACCTCCACCTGTGAAGAGATTAGCTGTTGATATTGAAGTCTTTACACCGTTCCGTGGAAGGATCCCCCAAGCATCTTCAGCTAATTATCCCATCATAAGCATTGCTTTAATAGGGAATGACGGGTATAAGAGAGTACTTGTCCTTGCTAGGGAACGTGGATGGGAAAATGATATTCCATCAGAATTTCCTGTTGATGCCGTTATAGAGTTTTTTGAAGATGAATATACATTAGTTCTTGAAGCATTTAGGGTTATGAATAGTTATCCAGTAGTTCTTACATTTAATGGCGATAACTTTGATCTAAACTATTTATATCATAGGGCATTGAAACTCGGAATACCTAATGAATACATACCGTTACATATAGGAGAAGATATGATTAGATTAAAGGCAAGCATTCATTTAGATCTATATAGATTCTTTAAGAATAAAGCCGTCCAAACATATGCTTTCGGAGCCCGTTACCAAGAGTTTACTCTTGATGCCATTGCATCATCTCTTTTAGGCATATCAAAACTTGTCGTTGACAGAAATATTGGTGAACTATCATATGGCGAACTTATAGCTTATAATTATCGTGACGCAGAACTTACTCTTCAACTAACTATGTTTAATAGTGAACTTGTATGGAAACTAATGATCTTGTTAGCCCGTATATCAAAGACTAGTATAGAAGATGTATGTAGAAAAACAATATCTAAATGGATACAAAATCTGTTTTACTGGGAACATAGACGTAGGGGGTTCTTGATACCGGAACCTGATGATATTAGAAGGGCGAAAGGAGGTATTGGTAAAACTGAGGCAATAATTCAAGGTAAAAAATATGCTGGTGCATTAGTTATAGAGCCTCCAACAGGCATCTTCTTCAATGTTGTTGTTCTAGATATTGCATCTCTATATCCAAGCATTATTAAAAAGTACAATCTAAGTTATGAAACAGTTAATGTAGAAAATTGTAGAAAAATAGTTTTTGCAGAGGATGAATCAGGTTTTAAAGTTCATAAGATATGTTTTGATAAACCAGGCCTTATTGCACAAATAACTGGCTTGTTAAGGGATTTCCGTGTTCACATTTACAAGAAGAAAGCTAAGGATAAGGGTTTGAGTGAGGTTGAGAGAAGCTGGTATGATGTTGTACAGAGGGCTATGAAGGTATTCATAAATGCTAGCTATGGAGTTTTTGGTGCAGCAAACTTCCCATTATATGCGCCAGCCGTTGCTGAGAGTGTAACGGCTCTTGGAAGAAGAGCTCTTTATAGTATATTACAAAAAGCAGCCGATATAGGAATTAAAGTTCTCTATGGAGATACGGACTCTATTTTCCTATGGTCTCCTACGGATGAACAAACGGATGCTTTGCAGGAATGGGTTTCTAGAGAGCTCGGTCTTGAGATTGAAGTTGATAAGGTGTTTCACTATGTATTGTTTACTGGTTTAAAGAAAAATTATGTGGGCGTATTAACTGATGGAGGTATAGAGATAAAGGGTCTTGTTGCTAAGAAGAGGAATACACCTATATTCCTTAAGGAATTATTAACAGAAATTATTGAGAAGCTTCGCTCAGCCCGCTCTCCTAGAGACTTTATATTATTTAAGGAATGGCTCCATAATCAGGTTAGGACATTATACATGCAGTTGAGGAATAAAGAGCTTACACTTGATAAACTTGCATTTAAGATTACACTATCAAAACCTTTGGAGGAATATAAGAAGAATAGACCTCAGCACGTGAAGGTAGCTCTTCAATTAACATATCATGGAATACAAGTCCTGCCAGGAGATATTATAACGTTTGTTAAGGTTAAGGGTAGAGATGGTGTTAAAGCTATACAACTTGCTAAATTATATGAAATAGATCCTGATAAATATATTGACCATATACGTAGTGCTTTAGAGCAACTATTACAGGCCTTTGGTGTACGCTGGAATGATATTATTGGTTTAAGTAGACTTGAAACATTCTTCGGCTCATAATAATGCTTTTCATGCTGGCAATATATTTAATATACTTCCAGATAAAGAGTAGCAACTAGACGTTAAAGAGGAGGTGTATAGTGGATGCCTAAGAAGAGAGAGAGTCGTGGAAGACATAAAGGTTCTAAAGGAAGAGTTGAAATGATTCAATGTGATCAGTGTGGCCGGCTTGTACCTAGAGACAAAGCGATATGTGTTACACGAATGTACTCACCAGTTGATCCGCAATTGGCACGCGAGCTTGAGAAGAAAGGAGCTATTATAATGAAGTACCCTATTACAAAATGCTATTGTGTTAGTTGCGCAGTATACTTAGGAATAGTAAAGGTTAGGCCTGAACATGAGAGAAAGCCTAAGCCATCTCCATTATGATAGTATTCCCGTTTTCATATTTTATGAAAGAACACCGCGATTTACTAGATACGATATAGTATATCGTGTCTTTAATTCATTAAAAGAGTTTTATGAGGATTTTATAGCTATCTATATAATAGAATACAATAGAAGAGTAGAGACTATTATCTGTAGACATATTAACTGCTTTAAATTACTAACTAGTGATATACACTTTCTTAGAAATGCTTTACATACTATTTTTCATGAATGTTACGAAATGCTAATTTTAGAAGAAGGCGGGATCTATGACTTAACAGAGCTTTGTAATAAAAAATGTTTCCTTCTAGGTCTACATAAGACATCTAATTTAAGAAATGTAGCCAAATCATTTAGTAGTTCAATAAAGATTATAAGTTTGGGAGAAGTTAGTTATTTAACTAGTCAATGTATAAAGATCATTGGCTATGTAAATACTGTTCTATGTAGGGAAAAAGAGTTCTTAAATAGATGATAGAGATGCTATAATTTTATATTCTACTATATTCTTCTTAGGTATTGAAGGAAAACATATAGGTGTAGAATATGCCTAAAGTTAAAAAGTTGATCTTAGTTACTGCAACACATCATCCACTTCATAGTTTATGGGTTAAACTAGTAGATGAGATTGCGGGTGAATTAGGGATAGATAAAGAGATCAAGTATGAGGATTACGTACTATTAACAGAGTATGGTGATACAGACGAGTTCGGCATGGCATGGCTTCCACAATTACTAGCGGAACTTGATGATGAGAGTGTTAAGCTTGTATTATCACAAATGCCACTAAATGAAGCCTTGCAGCCAGATTATGAAAAGGCTAAGGAACTAATTATTGCTAAGATACAAGAACTTGAGGGAGGATAATACATCGTATGCCTATCTATAGTATAACAGTTCCTTATGTGCCGACTCCGGAACCTGTTGCTAGGGAAATGCTTAGAATAGCTAATGCAGGGCCTAACGATATTGTATATGACCTCGGTTGTGGTGATGGAAGAATACTTGTTATAGCAGCTAGGGAATTTGGTGTAAAGAAAGCAGTCGGAATAGAGATTAGAGAAGATAAGGTAAAAGAGGCTATAGAGAATATTAGAAGAGCTGGTGTTGAAGATAGAGCAACGGTTATACATGGAGATATGTTTGAGATAGATATTAGTGAGGCAACTATTGTAACTTTATTTTTATTAACAAGTGTTAATGAAAGACTTAAGCCTAAACTTGAGAAGGAACTTAAACCAGGAGCTAGAGTGGTTTCTCATGAATTTAGAATACCTGGATGGGTGCCTAAAATAGTAGTTGATGTTAGGGATAGAAATTATATTACACATACAATTTACTTATATGTTATAGGAGAGCATGCAGGAATTTCTTGAATATATTTATGGATGTATTAATGCTTTAGGACTTTACGTGCATATACTATGTAACCTGTATGTCCTACCATAAACGGTTCAGGTCT
>CAZITZ010000065.1:0-2114 GCA_964542295.1 uncultured Desulfurococcaceae archaeon | reverse complement strand
GTACCTATGCCTGCTTCAACAACTCTTGAGCCAGGTCCTATACCAGATAAATATATCATATATCCTGAGTCTTTTGGGTAAATTACCTGTGTAATTCTTCTATATCCATATAAATAGTCGTAGTGCAAGGGCTTTAATAAATAAACTTTCACGCCCTGGCTAGTATAAGTATATGATCCGTATGGTAGACCAATAATATCACTATGTTTTATATAGCCTTTATCAGTTCCAAAGATCTTGTCTTTATCTACCCTTATAAGAAACCTTCTTTTTCTATCAATCATTATTAAAACAGGTGATCCATTTTTAATAATCTCTTCTGACAATAAACAACACCACTTGAATAATTATATCAGTACTGGTGTCATTCATCATCTTATCAGTAATACCAACCTTCCTCATCTATTTTATTTCAATAAGGATATATGGATTTTAAGTATTCTCTATTCCATGACTATATAAGGGTGTCGTTAGTCTATTTCCCCTAGAACTGGGTGATATATAGTGGGGAATGAGGAGAGAATGTATCTAATGAGTATAAGGCCTAAATACGCTTACAAGATATTTGCTGGTATTAAGAAGTATGAGTTAAGGAGATGGATAGGTATAAGAATGAATCCTGGATCATTAATAGTTGTATATGCATCCGGTAACGTAAGAGCTTTAATCGGAGAGTTTAGAGCTGGTAAGATAGTTTACGGTTCTCCAACGAAGGTATGGAATTATGTTCGCTCAGTACCATCTAGTGGAGTAGATATTGAAGACCGTAGCTATATAGTTGGATCCAAGACGGCTCTTGCAATCGAAGTATTGTCTCCAAAACTCTATAAATATCCTGTTAAGCTCGATGAACTTAGAAGAATAATACCCGGTTTTAATCCTCCTCTTAGCTTTCGAGAACTTAGTGAGACAGAGCCTTTGTATAGACTTATAATAAGGAAATTAAGAAGACTTTGACATTATAAAATACTAGTCTTCATTATCAACCATCCATAGCTCCTTCTTAAGCAGGTCTCGTATTGCTACTCTAATTACTTCACTTCTACTACTATATCTTCCTACTTTAACTAATTCATCAAGACCCTCTACATATATTTCAGGCATCTTAACAGTTATTAGTCTCATTCTTGATAGGAAACCAGCCATGCTACCACCTAAACAATAGATAGATTTCATAAAAACTTATAAACCCTAGCCCCCATAAACTACACGATCTTGTTTATAAATATTTCTATTTCATGAATAGCAATCTTAGAAGAAGAACGATAATAAATTTAATGGAGATAGGATTTTAAATAAAACGTGTCATTGTATTAGTGATTGCCATGTACAAAATTATATATACATTAGGTTATGGAGGAAGAACCATAGAAGAGTTTTTATCAATAATACGTTCCTTCTCCATTACCATTGTCATTGATGTAAGGAGATTTCCAAGAAGTAAAATTCCATATTTTAATAAAGTGTATCTAGAGAAAATACTTATGCATAAGGGCATACAATACTATTGGTTAGGAGATTTTTTAGGTGGTTATCGTGGGGGTTATAGGAAGTATATGTTGTCGAAGGAGTATGAACTAGGAATAGCGATTTTGGAGAAAATTTTACAATGCACACTCTATAGTGGTGAAAATGCTGTAATAATATGTCTAGAGAAAAATCCAAAGGGATGCCATAGAAGATTTATTGCAGAAACAATGGAGAATAAAGGATATCCAGTAATTCACATCATAGAAAAGAGTAAGGTAGTAAAGCATAGGGAATTAATGGAGAGCGCCGGGGGCGGGATTTGAACCCGCGCGGGGACACACCCCACCGGCTCTCTACAGCGCCCATATGAGCATACAAGGGCTTAGCAGGCCGGCGCCCTACCAGGCTAGGCGACCCCGGCACCACAAGAAACTATTCTTAAACATGGGGCTTATTAACTTTAACCAAGAATGGGGCCGCGGCCCCCCACAACACCCCACCGCGAAACCCACCAGAGCCCTTCCACACCCATGCCTCGGCCCCGGTGACCCGTGAACGCTGGTGGCCAGGGTTAGGTTGCTCCCTTCCGGGCCTGGCCTGGTTCCCCTGGTTATGGCGGTTATCCCCTCTCCTCCGAGAGGGGG
>CAZITZ010000064.1:0-8051 GCA_964542295.1 uncultured Desulfurococcaceae archaeon | reverse complement strand
AAAAATAAGGTATTAGTGTTCATAATTTTAATAAATAATCTTTATAAATGCATAGCAAGAGGATAAACATATAATCATGTATATTGCAAGTTGGTGAAAGTAGCTTATGAATACATTGACTAGTGTAAATAAGGATCCGTTTCCGAGAGCAATAGGTGTTGACGAAGTAAATAAGTTCCGGAAAAACGAGGATCTCGACATAGTAAAAAGACTTGGTTTCCTTAGGCCTGAAAAAATAATTATTGAGAATTATCCGATCAGTAGACCAGTTACAATATTTAATGCAAGCATTCTTATTGACTCGAAAGAGGAAATGTCAAAGGTTTATGCAAGGATTATTCATGGATACTATATGTATATAAGTAGCATTGTCGAAATACCTATTCCCCTCGAAGATATTTACACTGGAAAAATCACTAAAAACGACTATAAAGCAGATATTGTTATCTATCCATCAAATAGATATGATATATTTGGTGCAGAAGATCCTAGGGTTTACATGATAAATGGAGACATTTATATGACCTATACTGGCCGTACTCTCCTATACTTTAGTACTGAGAAGTATTGGAAAGTAGTACCAGTGACTGCAGTCTATAATCCTACTACTGGTAAATGGATTAAGAAATACATTTTCACCTTAGAAAGAGAGAAGTTTAGAACTCTTAAGGGAGACAAGGATGCTTTCTTACATAAAGTAGGGAATACCGTATTCTTCTTCCATAGGCCTTCGATCGAGAATGCAGGCGATCTATTATTGATAAGTCGAACTGAGATAAGTCATGATGCAGATAAGGTGCCTAAGGAAATCTATGTAAGGAATAGCATTAACCTAATGGATCCTGCTCCATTTGAGATAAAGCTTGGGTGGGCTTCTCCGCCAATAAATATCTCATCTACAAAAGTTGTTGCCTTAGTACATGCTGTTGAGAAAGAGATAACAGCCTATAAAGTAATAGCTATTGAACTTGAGTTTAAGGGAGATGAAATAGTAATAACAGCAGTAACTCCTAGATATATTATGGTTCCTAAGGAGTCCTATGAAATGATTGGAGATAGACCCTTTGTAGTATTTCCATGTGGTACGTGGAGGCTTAGTAATGATGAAGTAATAATAACATATGGTGCAGCTGATACCTTTGTAGGCTTCGGCTCTCTCAATATAAATGAATTGTTAAGTGAATTAGATAGGGGAAGAATATACTAGTATTAACAAATATAGTATTTAAATAAGGAATACAATTTTTCTTTAAACAATAATTTCTTTAGCCCTTATTATTAACTCCTTATTACATTGATCATGTATCTTGTATTGAATTAGTTAATTGACATGTCTGTTAAAAAATTCATTAGAATATATATGATAAAATTAATATTGGAAAATTTTAACTAATATTGTATCAGATATATAAGTAGAATTACGTTGGAGGTTCTATCATGAAGGCTTCAAAGGTTTTACCTCTAATAATGTTGTCTATAATCATGTTCTCACTAATAATACCTGCTGTGGCACCAGCTCTAGTTAAGGCACAAGATCAAGAAATAGTTCTTAGGACTCATGGTTGGTGGCAGCCACCACCAATAAGGAGATATAACCCATTAGCACCTAAGGCGATCGTTATTAGTGGTATAATTTATGAGAGACTAGCTATATGGAATAAGATGAGCAATACGTATGAGCCATGGCTTGCAGAAAGCTGGGAGGTTGACCGTGACAATAACAAGGTAATTGTACACCTACGTCAAGACGTCTACTGGCATGATGGAGAGAAGTTTACTGCACAGGATGTATGGACTACATTAATGCTCTATAAATTACTTGGTAGACCTGTATGGAAGTATATTAGTGATGTAGTTGTAGTAGATGATTATACCGTTGAGTATCGTGTAAAGGAGTGGAGCTATCTATTACTACACTATATATTGTTTAGAGACGGCTTAATCGTTGCACCACATCACATATTTGGAGATTTTGCTGAAAGAGTAGCATCTGCAACAACTCAAAGCGAATTAGATCAGATAAAGGAGGACTTATTCAACTTTGAACCTGATACAATTGTTGGTACAGGACCATTCAAGTTTGTCAGCGTAACAGAGCAAGAACTTGTAACTGAAAAGTTCGACCAGCACTGGGCAGCTAACAACATTCACATAGACAAGGTTGTATTCCCATATATTACAAGCAACGAAGTTGGATGGCTACACTATCAAGCAGGAGATCTAGACTACGACTGTTTCATGATGCCTCCTCAGGTAGAGGAACAAATTAAAGCACTACCCCATGCTAATGTAATTAGAGTCTATGACTTAGCTGGCTTCGCATTAGTATTCAACTTTGACAATCAGTATCTACAAGATGTTAGAGTTAGACAAGCTATTGCCTATGTAATTGATAGATCCAAGGTTGCATATGCAGCTGGAGGTACTGCATTTGAACCCGTTAATTATCCAACTGGAATATTAAAGCTTGTCGAAGACACTTGGTTAAGTGATATTGAGCAGTATCTTGACAAGTATGAGACAAATACTGATAAGGCTAAGCAACTTCTAGAAGATGCTGGCTATACATATTCTGATGGTAAATGGTATACGCCTGGTGGACAATTATTTACACTTACATTCATTGTACCAGCTGGTTATACTGACTGGGTTGCTGCAGCTAAAGAGGTAACTGAGGAGCTAAATAGTTTTGGTATAACGGTTGAGCTAAAGACTCCTGAGACAGGCAGTTATTGGAGCGATCAATGGTATCTTGGTGGAAACTATGACCTAGCATTCGACTTCTTCGGAGCATGGATGACATATCCATACAATGCATTTGAGAGAATATTCATACAAGTAAACAACAGGCCCAAGACCCAAGTACAGGGACAGAACTTCCCATTAATCTATGATCTAGGCGCACCATTTAATGAAGAGATTAATGCTACTCAATTAGTAGAGGTATTGGCAACAAGCTTTGATGAAGCTGAGCAGAAAGAAGCTGCACAAAAACTAGCTATGGCTGTAAACCACTACCTACCAATATATCCTATAGCTGAGAAGAAGCTAATGCTATACTATAATGTAGAGCACTTCGACTGGCCCGATCCAGATGCTAACTATGAGCTATGGCAAAATGCTGCTGGAGGACACTTAGAAGCTCTTGCAATAATGATTATGAAGGGGCTAGTGACACCTAATCCAAGCTATTGGGGTATAACGACTTCACCTACGACTTCACCTACAACTTCTCCATCACCAGGAGTATCAACTATTACAGTAACTGAAACTGAAACCCAAACTGTTACTGTTACAGCTCCTGATATGGCGACAACAGCCATAGTAGGAATAATCCTACTAATAATAGGATTAGCTATAGGATTCTTTGTAAAGAGGAAGTAGGGTATGCATGAATAAATTAAATACAAAAGCTATTTTTTTATTGCTTACATTATTTTTAATCAGAGGTGTAAGTCTTTGTCATTTAAGGAGAAAGTCGATAGAGCCTCTGAGGGAATAAAGCCTTATCTTCCAGTTATAAAATGGTTTAGTAAAAGATTAGCTGTTGCCCTTATAACTATATACTTTGCTGTAACCTTGTCATTCATAATCATTAAGAGCATGCCCGGCGATCCTGTTGAAGCTTTAACTCAAGCATTCATAACACAATATTATATGGACTATGAATCAGCCCGTTCTTTAGCTGAAACAGTTGCTCCATTTGTTCCAAGAGGGCCTTTATGGCTACAGTACATAGATTATATAAGTAAGTTCTTTAGAGGCGATCTTGGAGTATCTATATCATATAGTACTGGAACCCCTGTAATGGATCTACTTGCTAAGACTATTCCATGGACCGTTCTTGTAGTTGCAACGTCTCTAATAATAAGCTTTGGTATAGGAATAGTTATTGGAATGGTTATGGCGTATAAGCATGGAGGCAAACTTGATAGTTTCCTTGCAGTTTTATTTTCCATAATACGATCTATACCGGAGTATATAGTGGCTATAGTACTCCTTATTGCGTTAGGATTCCAATTAAAACTATTTCCAACAGGAGGAGCTTTTAGTAGTGGAGTTCAGCCTAACCTTAGCCTACAATTCATTGCAGACGTACTATGGCATGCTGCACTACCTATTCTTACATGGATCACTGTACATATTGGTGGATGGGCTCTTGGCATGAGAGGTAGCACTATTGGTGTTCTTGGCGAGGATTTTATCACATATGCTAAAGCTAGAGGTCTTCCATCGCATAGAATAGTAATTACTTATGTAGGTAAAAATGCCATATTACCTTTATTCACTAGCTTTATGTTGAGTATAGGATTCATGTTTGGAGGCTCTATATTCATTGAATATATCTTCTCATATCCGGGTGTCGGCCGTCTTCTTTATAGTGCTGTTAGTGAACGTGATTATTTCTTAATGCTCGGCGTATTCAATATCATTATTGTAGCTGTCGTATTTGCGGCACTACTTGCAGATATACTTTATGGAGTAATAGATCCTAGGATAAGGAGGGGGACTACTTAATGGCTGTAAAACCAATGCCTATATCGTTAAAATCCTATGCAAAGGGAGTCATAGAGGATTGGATCATTATTCCTGGGAAGATATTGATTAGGAATAAAAAGGGTTTAGTAGGACTCTTAATAACATTAACTTATATAGTTATCGCAATTATCGGACCAAGGCTCATACCCCAACCCCGCTCATTTACGTGTATGCCTTATGAGCCTCCATCAATCTTTAAATGGCCTCCATCATTTGAGCATCCTCTAGGTTGTGACTACATGGGTACAGATATATGGGCTCAGATTGTATGGGGAACGCCGATAGTTTTACAAATTGCTTTCGTAGCAGGAATGCTGACTACATTGATAGGCATAGTCGTTGGAATGGTAGCTGGTTTTAAGGGAGGAATTGTTGATTCCATTTTAATGACTATTACGGATATTATAATGACTATACCTGGTCTTCCATTCCTAATAGTGCTCTCCACAATAATAGCTGTCTCTGATCCATGGGCTATAGGGGTATTAATTAGTATTAGGTGGTGGACTGGACTGGCTAGAAGCATTAGGTCACAAGTATTATCGATAAAGCAGAGAGACTTCATTGAGGCTGCACGTGTTCTAGGAATGCCTACTCACTATATAGTGTTTAGGGAGATCATGCCTAATCTAATGAGCTTTATAGCGATCAATTTTATCTCAGCTGCAGTAGGAGCGATTTATGCTAGTGTGGGCCTATATTTCCTTGGAATTCTACCTATTAGTGCATATAATTGGGGTGTAATGCTTAACATGGCCTATAAGCAAGCTGGTGCATTATTTAGTATGTCTACATTACACTATATACTAGCACCCATAGTAGCAATAATTGTGCTACAGACTGGCCTGATCCTATTCTCATACTCACTTGACGAAATATTCAATCCAAGACTCAGGACGAAGGTCTAATATATTGTTTTTATTACTCTTCAATTGATGGTGTTCTTAACTGATTCCTATATTCAATAGATATTAGAATAATGAATATAAGCAGTAGTATTATTGAAAATATAGTGACTACAAATTCGGCAGAACCAGTCCTTTGAAAAGGTAAAACGATTCCTGCTAGAAAAATAAATGTTAAAGCAATAGTTAGTAGAGCTCTATACAAACTAGGATGCATATATATCTCGACCGATTATCTTGTGTAAAGCCAGCAGGCAACATAATGATTAGGCTTAACTTCTACAAGTTTAGGCTCCTTTTTACTGCATATATTCATTGATTCAGGGCATCTCGTATGGAATTTACATCCTGGAGGCGGGTTTATAGGACTAGGTATATCGAGGCTCTTTAACTTAATAGTTTTCTTCTTCCTAGTAAGCTCAGGATCGGGTACAGGGACAGCCGACAATAATACTTTAGTATATGGATGTAGGGGATCATGTATAACATCTTCAGCAGGTCCCTGCTCTACTATTTTCCCTAAATACATAACAGCTATGCTGCCTCCACCCTTTGCTGCAAAATATCTAGCTGCACCAAAATCATGTGTTATAAAGAGATAGGCTGTTCCAAGTCTCTCCCTTAGATCAAGTAGTAGATCAAGTAAACCTATTCTAAGAGATACATCAATCATTGTAATTGGTTCATCAGCTACAACAACTTTCGGATTAACACTAATAGCACGTGCAACTACAACTCTCTGTCTTTGTCCACCACTAAGTTGGTGAGGATATTTAAATAGAAAGTCTGATGGAGGCGTTAAACCAACAAGTTCAAGTAGATCAGAAACTTTCTTTATTAATTCAGCACGTGAACGGGCAAATCCCCATCTTTTCAAGGGACTTGATAATATCTGGTATACAGTCTTTGTAGGATTTAGAGCTGAAAACGGATCCTGATGTATCATCTGGACACTACGTCTATACTCTTTATATTCCATTCTACTTAATTTCCTTAGATCCTTTCCTTTATAGAGTATCTTGCCTCCAGTAGGCTTTATTAATCCTGCAATTGTCTTGCCTAAGGTTGTTTTTCCACAGCCAGATTCTCCAACAACAGTAATAATCTCCTTCTCACTTATACTTAGATCAACTCCATCAACTGCTTTAACGTATAGAGTTTTCCCGAAAATACCTTTCCTTATTGGGAAGTATACCTTTAAATCCTTAACATCAATTATAGGAGTACTCATTGCGAACCACCTTTTTCTTCTGCATATAGCCAGCATTTAACTAAATGATCTCCTAAATCAATTGTAGGTGGATCCTTACGGAAACAGATATCCATTGCATATTCGCATCTAGGTGAAAATAGGCATCCCTTGGGTGGATTAACAAGATCAGGTAGAGTACCAGGTATGGATCTCATTTCCTTTACATCGCCTATAAGACTTGGGATACTCTTTATTAATGCTTTAGTATATGGGTGTTTAGGCTTCTTAAATACTGTAAATACATCTCCAAACTCCATAATCTTACCAGCATACATCACAGCTGTTCTATCAGCAATATCAGCTATTACTGCAATATCATGAGTTATAAATATCATTGTAATATTTGTTTTCTTATGAAGATCCTTTAATAGATCTATTATAAATCTCTGTGTAAGTACATCCAATGCCGTTGTAGGTTCATCGAGTATTAATAATTTTGGATCTAGTAACATTGATAAAGCTATGAGAACTCTTTGTTTCATACCGCCGGATAATTCATGTGGATAACCATATAGGACACGACTAGGTTCAAGCCTCATAAGTTCAAGAAGCTTAGATGATCTTTCAATAACCCATTTCTTATCCTTAATTCCATGAGCTTTAGCTGTTTCCATAAAATGATCTAGTATCTTTATTGTTGGATTAAGTGCATTAAGTGCTGCCTGCGGTATTATAGATATTTCGTGCCACCGTATCTTTCTAAGTTCTCTCTCATCCATTGTAACAAGATCCCTGCCATTATAGTATATAGAGCCCTTCATAATACGTGCCATAGTAGGTAATAACCTTAATATGGCTAGTGCAAGAGTTGATTTACCGCTACCTGACTCGCCAACTATACCTACGATCTCTCCTCTCCTAATATTTAGATCAACATTATCGACTGCCTTAACATATCCTCTAACAGTTAAATAATAGACACTTAAATCCTTGATCTCAATAATATTATCTTCACTTGCCATAGAAAAAACACCCAAATATGGTATTATCACACTAGTTAATACATTCGAATATTTTAAATAAAACTCTTACGTCAATTACACATCTATTTAAATGATTAAAAACTGTAAATAGTGTCTAAGCAATGGATTCATGTAGTGACTTATAATTTAATGATAGTCTGATTAATGGATCGTCATAAACTTAGACAAATAGTATTACATAAAATATTAGAAACCTATAAACAATGATCTAGGCAGTTTAACGTCCTTTAAAAACTCTTTAATAAATGCAACAACATCAACATATAATTGTTTAGCATCAGTATTGGCATACACAAAGACAGATTCGCGATAAACTTCAAAAATATACATCCTATTATCCTCAACCTCAAATCTAAGATATATCATCTCAAT
>CAZITZ010000063.1:0-8068 GCA_964542295.1 uncultured Desulfurococcaceae archaeon | reverse complement strand
TCAGTATTAATCATACCCCTAAACTCCACTACTCTAAGTACATTAAAGCCTTTTGAAGACAATTCCTTACTTAATAATTCTCCTGCTACACCTCCCCATCCATATGATGATATGATTAAGACCGGGATACCTATACTAGCTTTTCCTATAATTAAATCAATATAATACTTTATTAGTGGAAAGATACTTGACTCATATGTTGCCGTACCAATAATTAATGCCGAAGAATCACCTATTTCACCAAGTACATCAGATATATCATCTCTAAATGTATCAGTTATCTTAAACACTATTGGATTAATATTGTTCTTCCTAAGTTCATCAATGACTATATCTATAGCTTTCTCAATGAACCCATACATTGAGCTATATAGAATTAAGACTTTTTCCTTGGATTGGAGACCGTGAGCTAGGGAATAGTATAATTTAACTATTTTCATAGGATCGTGTTTCCATATTATTCCATGTGCAGGTGCTATGATTTTTATATCTACTGATAAGCTATTTATCTTCTCAATATTTTTAATAACAAATTTTCTATATCTTCCAATAATTGAGACAAAGTATTTACGCACATAACTTATATATTTTTCTATAAGTACTTCATCTTCATCATATAGTGAAGGAGGTATGGAGAAGCCTCCGAATGCATCACAGCTAAATAATATACCTTTATAGCTTGAGTACGTCATTATTGTTTCTGGCCAATGAAGCCAAGGTGTATGTATGAACTTTAACTTTATATTATCCTTAAATACAAGTTCATCGCCATCCCTTACATATTTAAATCTCGGAGCTACTCCATAAAATGATGATATCATAGATCTTGTTAGTGGATGCCCTACTACTGTGGCATTTTTAGCATATCTTAATAGTTCAGGTAAAGAACCACTATGATCAGGTTCCATATGATGTACTACTATATAGTCTATGTCTTGTGGATCGATTATTTCTTTTAGTGTATCCATAAATAATTGAGAATACTTATGCTTCCAAGCATCAAACAGTATTACTTTATCATCTATGATCATTAGATAAGAATTATATGTGACACCTTCAGGTATGCTCCATAGAGCCTCAAAATACTTTATTTGATCATCATCAAGCCTCAATACATACACATTCTCAACTATCTTATCAACATGTATCTTAACCATTTTAGGCCACCGTAATAGAATATGTCTGAAGACTATAATTATCTATAGAGACTGAAATAAAAATAGTATTAAATTCCCACATTTTATCTTCATGGTTTGGAAGCTCTCTCAAGAAAACTTCTTACAAGATCTACTTCTTCTTTAGGAACTTTACCTTCTTCGTAACAGAACCACCAGTCGAAACACTTGTACTTCTTTAATCTATCTTCAGCCTCTTGTACAGTTGATGCAGGTGGCACAATTACAGCGTCACCTATTAATTCGTTATTAGGCCAGTTAGCTGGTAAGGCTCTCCCATATCTATCAACTAATTGTAATCCCTTAACGATCCTCAATATTTCATCTATTAATCTACCCATGTTTAATGGATAGTAAAGAATAGTTCGTATAATCCCTTTATCATCTACTATGAATACAGCTCTAACAGTAACTACATCTGATTCTGCATGTAACATACCCAGTTTTCTAGCAACATTACCTTGAGGATCAGCGATTATTGGGAACGGTATTTCAATACCGAACTTCTCTTTAATCCATTCAATCCATTTTATATGGCTAAATGTATTGTCTACACTAAGCCCTATAAGTTCAGTATTAAGTTTCTTAAAATCTTCATATCTCTTTGCAAAAGCTACGAATTCAGTCGTACATACTGGTGTAAAATCGGCTGGATGACTGAATAATACAAACCATTTACCTGTATAGTCGTCAGGTAGTTTCTTGATACCATGGCTTGTATGAACAGTTATTTCAGGGAATTTTTCGCCAATTAGAGGGATTTGTCCTGGCATATGAATCACCGAATGCCTATTCGTGTTACTAATATAATAGTTAGAATATTTAAATATTTTTCTATATAATTCTATCCAGTTAGTAATAATGCTTCTAAAGAATTAGTTAGATTTTCTAGATTATAATACATTAAATTCATTATTTGCTTTCTATGATAGATTTAAACGGTGACATTGATGAAGATAAGGTGCTGGTCATTTAGAGTTAGTGATGTTTTGAGGAAAGGTATAGAATATGTTATTGAGTGCTTGAATATAGGAATGAAATATGAGGATTTATCTAATTTACACTTTCTAGTAGACGATCTGTTCATTAATGAGTTACTAATAGATAAGGGAGCTCGTTGGAATCTAGTATTCTCCGAAAATGAGCCTATAGGGATAAATTTCATAGTATATAAGTTTAGATTGTATAATAAAAGACAAGATGGAATATACATAGGTATTAGAGTGATAACGTATAACAAAGAAATACTACATATTATTGCTACTGTAGATAGATCTCTTACCAGCTATGTAGATTGGGGAAAGCTAGAGAATTTGCCCATAAAGTATGATTACAATCTTTTAATGTCTAATATAAATAGGACCAGTGGATCTAAGGAACCTCCAGGCCAAAAATATATTCCATATTTCATAATTTATAGGATTCTTGGACAACCATATATTCCAGAAAACTGGAGTTTAATTATCGATGGCCTTGTAAGGAAAAGAATAAGATATAGCTATAATGAATTATTTAGGTTTAAGCTAAGACGTTTAAGGAGAGACTTTCACTGTGTTACTGGATGGAGCGTAAGAGATGTACTATGGGAAGGTATACCCTTAATAGAGCTCGTTAATCCAAATAATATCAGTGAAGAAGCCAAGTGGGCCTATACTTATTCTCTCGATGGATATACAACAGTGATTCCTATAGATGATTTCTTAAGTGAAGACTCATTACTTGTAATTAAAATTAATGGCAAACCACTTTCTCCTGAACAAGGGTTTCCAGCAAGAATATTTATTCCTCATTTATATGGATGGAAAGGAGCTAAATGGATTCATAGGATAGTCTTTATCAAAGACTATATAAATGGCTACTGGGAATCACTAGGCTATCATGTAAGAGGAAATGTATGGTTAGAAGAGAGATTTAAGTAGTATAAGTACTGTACATAGTCAATACGTTAAGTGAGCGGGGGATCAGAGGCTTTGATAACAATAGATACTATAATATACGTGATAAGCGGCTTCCTTATAGCGATAGCATCAACAATGGCTGGAATAGGTGGAGGAGCCTTTATGGTCCCACTTTTCTATTTTCTTGGACTAGAAATAAATAATGCTGTTGGAACAAGTAAATTTGTAATTACATTTCTATCATTTGTAGGAGCTATGAACTATTTAAGATTAAAAAAGGTTCCAATAAAACCAGGTCTTTTCGTATTAATTGGTATGATACCTTCTTCATATATTGGAGCATATACATCTAATGTATTAGATCAAGGAATATTGAGATTAGTAATATCCATATTCATTATATTCTACTCATTGAGGCTAATCTATAAATATGTGTCAATAAAACTTGTTAGAGGATCTAAGGAAGATCCTAAGAATGTACATATAGATCTCAATAATATCCAGATACCATGGATTAAAGCTATTCCAATAGGTCTAATGTCAGGATTCGTTGCAGGACTGACAGGTACAGGAGGAGGAGTTATAAATATGCCTTTATTTCTTGGAGTATTGGGTATACCTATTCATAATGCAGTAGCTTTATCGACATTCATTATATTTCCATCATCTATTGCTGCAACAGCACGTCATATATTGAATGGAGATGTTATCTATAGAATTGGAATACCATTTGCACTAGGAGCTATCTTGGGTTCTAACATAGGTCCAAGAATAGCTAATAGGATGAGTAGAGATCGATTAAGATTATTCGTAGGTATAATACTATTTTATGCAGGAATAAGAATGCTAATTTCTGTACTTGGTTAAAAAACAGGTATAGCTTCTCCACCGCCTCTATTATCAGCTACAAATTCATATATCCTATCTTTGGAATACCTAAGAGCATGTACTATACCTGTTCTAGGAGTTTTTGCATCAACTATATCTATGTATTTATGACTAGCCTTTATTCCAAGATCTATTTCCACTATTCCTTTCTTAATTTCTCCATTAATGAATTCCAACAACATATATCTTGGAGCATCAATAGCTTCTGATAAACTCATACCATAATCAACTATATTCATTAATATCTCACTATGGATTTGTGGTCTAAGATGACCGCCTGCACAACCGATAACATAGATACCTTCTCTATCATGTTCAGCTAAGAGAATGGATAGTGTATGTAGAGGCCTCTTAAAAGGCGCAGGAGTATTCGGTAATCCCTTTACCTTCGCAAACCCATATCCTCTATTCTGGAATGGTATTTCATTAACTACAATACCTGAGCCAAATGGATAGAATATACTTTGTATAAAACCGACTATATTTCCATTTCTATCGCCGACCACAAAGAATGTCGTATCAGCTTTTAGAGAATTCATTGTTATACTTAATTTCCTATCTATTAGTGATTTTAATCTATTTCCACTTAATAAGAAGTCTTCATCAACTCTGTAGAAGCCTGGATCAGATATATACGTGTCTCTATCATTATATGCGATGATTGATAATTTGAAGAACTCAATTATCCTATTTTCATCATTAAACTTCTTCTTATTTAATTCAGATAGTTCAATTAATTTAAGTAACTCTAATGTAGTGATGCCTTGAGTATTTGGGGGAAGCTCATATAATTCATAGTCATTATAGTACATTTTAATAGGCTTAACCATTTCTCCATAATGATTACTAAAGTCCTCATAATCGATCAGTACACCTTGCTCCGAAAGCTTTTCAACAATTTCTTCAGCCAACTTTCCCTCATAAAATTCCCTAGATCCCCTCCTACCAATAATTCTAAGAACCCTAGCCAAATGTCTAAACTTTACATGATCACCTTTTTTCAGTGAGCCAAAAGTTTTTGCCCAACTGCTATAGTGTATAAGCTCCTTATAGCTATTGATTATAGCCTTACTTAGTTGCTCTTGTACATAAAAACCATTTTCAGCAAGACTTATAGCAGGCCTTAATAGATCATTTAGATCCATACTTGCATAATTCTCTTGAATCCATCCCCATAAGTCAACTAGTCCAGGTACTGTTATGGTTAGAGGGCCACGAATAGGTTTAATCTCTAAATACTTGTCTACAGGAAATCTTTTAGGGCTTCTTCCAGAGCCATTATAAGCTATTAATTCTCCTGAGGAATCCATTGCAAGTAAAAAGCCATCTCCTCCAATACCGCCTGTATGAGGTAATAGCACCGATAATATACTACTAATAGTAATAGCTGCATCAAATGCATTACCACCGTTTCTAAGAATCTCTAATCCTGCCAATGAAGCATAATGGATTTGAGAAGCAATACCGCCGATCCCATAACTCGCATAATTAACCATGTGAAGCACCAAGTTAATGATTAGGGTTTTACAGTATAGTATAATCTTTTCTTCCTTTTACCCTTATTAACAGCTTTTAAGAATACTATTTCCCCTATTTCACCAACATTCTTGACATGAGGGCCTCCATCAGCCTGAATATCTATGCCAGGTATTTCAACTATTCTTAATATCTCAATATCGGGAGGCATACGTGATGCTAGTTTTACTATTCCAGGTATCTTTAAAGCATCCTCCTTTCTCAACCAATAAATCTTAACATCTATTCCCTGTTTTACAATATTATTTGCTTCTTCAATAGCCTTCCTAAATATTTCAGGATCGAATTTTTCAAGAGAATAATCATCATAAGCATAGTCGGGATATATGTGTCCTCCAGTAATTAATGCATTATACTTCTTATAAAGTATAGCAGATATTATGTGTGCAGCTGTATGTAGTCTCATGATCTTGTATCTACGCTTCCAATCAATAATACCCTTAACATGATCTCCTGGATTCAAGTTATGTTCTTCAGAATCCAGTTTATGTACTACCTCACCAGTTATTCGTTCAAAAAATACCTCTATCACTCGATATTCATTATCATCTTTGACTAGGTAACCCGTATCGCATGAAAGGCCTCCTGAACGTGGATTAAAAGCTGTTCGATCAAGAACTATAAAATTACCATTAACCTTTTCAACTCTAGCACTAAATTCTCTAAGATAACTATCCTTTTGATAGAGTAATTCCGTCATGATAACCAGCTCTACTTCATATATAATCAAATCACAGATAATAAAAATTGTTTTATTAACATCGTAATAATAATGCATAAGGTGTATAGAATTTAAAACTATTAATAAAAATAAGGAAATATTCTTACTTTCAAAAAAGTTATAATAACTAAAACAAGTTCTAATATAGTTTTTAGAAACTATAACAAGAATAAATAATGATTTTAAATGATCCATTCAGTTATTAGCTTGTGTTTATAAGTTTTTCCCCGGTAATACCAAGCGCCTTATTTAGCTAGTTCTTATATATGATCATCTACAATTTTATATCGGGATCATTAATACCATTACCTCGACACCCCCGAAGATCATGAGGGGGTTTATTTAAATGCATCGTCTACAGGCGCTACCGGTTAAATTAAAGATCTTAAGGGAGCTGGATAGTATTGTTGATTTCTCTAGATCAACCAACCAATTAATAATAATATTCTATTTATCTACGATCTCTGACTTTGTTTCATTATCTACTATCTCATATGAGTTAGGTGTTTCAAGGAAAGTTATTCTTGATTCTATAAGAAAGCTAGAGAAGAAAAATTTAGTTAATAGAATAGTAAAGAAAGACGATATTTATTTCACATTATCAAGTAAGGGTAGAGACTATGTTAATAAATTATTTACACTTCTTAAAGGAGGACAAAAGATTGAGAAGAAAGAGGTATTGAGTGTAGCTACAAGACTGAATCTAGGCCATGAATTAATTACTGCTTATAGAATATATAGAGCTCTTGTTGCTTTAGGCTTATCCGGCAATGAATATATGTCCTTGTATGAGCTAGCTTTACATATGGGATTAAGTCCAGAGCGGGCTAAAAGTTATTTAGATTCGTTTAGCACATCGCCTTCACGACTATTTAGAAGAGTGACTAGGCAGAATAAAGTCTATTATAGACTTGATAAGGATGGATACAATATACTTCATAAGACATCGCATTACCTCAATTTTAGACGTCAAAGAACTTACAGATTTCTTGTAAAGTTTTTTAAAACACCATGGCCTAGTCATATATTAAAGAAGATGAATCTTCTACAATTAATCGTGCTATCCATAACTATAATAGTTTGTAACTTGTTTTTAGATCAATTAATAAAGTTCTATATAGAGATAAGTATTATCATACTATGGATAAGCATAAACATAATACTATTTATTAAACTTAAATGATCAATATGGTTGATGAATGAATTTTCTTAGTAAAGCTCTAGACAATTTGTACCCTATCCTTTCAGCATTAGATCTCCTGTCAAGAACTAGTAGGAGAATCTTATCATAGATCGCTATTCCAAGGTACTTATATCTTAACTCGTTCCCCCCCATTATAATGTATAATCCATGTCTTAGTGGAAAGAATATGTTTTCAGCTACTGATAATACTTCATCGTCTAAGCTGGGAGGCCAGTATGCTATAATGCCTTCTTCAAAACTTAGTATTAATGCGTACTTGACTAGTCTATCATCTACAAAAATCGATAATGGCTCCCAAGATTTATAGTAAAGTTGTTCACCACCATTACCATTATTTTCTACCGCAATACCCATACTATATCCCCAAATGTCTTAGAAACAAAGCCAGATCTAGTTTTGATATACTATTTGTTATTTAATAAGTATTATCCATCGCTAGACGATAAAACCAGTTCTCGGCGCCGAGTCGGCGAAATCTACATTGAATAACGACTAAACCATTATCGACGCATCGGCGACGAAGAACTGGTATCTTAAAAGAATTCATTCCAAAGAAAAGCGCGTCAGAGGTGAACCCTGGTGAGGCGGCGAAAGCGTATGAAGGGTATTGTTGGTATAGAGGCAGCAATAGTACTAATAGCATTCG
>CAZITZ010000062.1:4184-8260 GCA_964542295.1 uncultured Desulfurococcaceae archaeon | reverse complement strand
TCCAGCTATATATCGTGTTAGTCTCTCTATTCCTAGACCAAATCCTGTACTTGGCGGTACACCGCCTTTCTTAACTAGATCTAGGAACCAGCTGTACTTCTCTAAAGGTTCTCCAAGCATTTTTATCCTTCTTACAAGCTCATCATATCTATACTCTCTTGTACCACCATCAATTACTTCTCCATAGCCTTTAGGTAGTAAGAGGTTAAAGTCAAGATTGTATCTAGGATCACTTGGATCAGGTAGATAGTAGAATCCACGGCTAATTGCTGGAAAGCCTACTAGCCATACAGGTGATCCATAGTATTCTGCAAGTGCTGTTTCAGCTTCATGACATAGTTCTTTACCCCATTCAATCTCATAGCCTAGTTTACTAACAATTTCTAATGCTTCATCATACTTTACTCTTGGAAATGGCGGCTTAAATCCATAGAATCTACTATGGATTTTGTCTAAGAGATCCTTATGCCTAGATAAGAGCTTTGATCCAATATATTCAAGTAGGCCCTCTGCAAGTTTTATAGCATCATCTATGCTGGCATATGCCCATTCAATATCTAATTGTGTAAATTCTGATAAGTGTCTACCCGTCCTTATGTTCTCTGGAGGCTCTTCACGTATGTTTCTTGCCATGAAATATACTTTCTCGAATACTGCTATACTGGACTGCTTATACATGATCACGCTACTTGTAAGCTCATATTCTTCTCCATAAAATCTTGTCTTAAGCTTTCTTGCACCACGTAGTCCTGGATCACTTACGATACTTATCATTGGAGCTAGTAACTCTATGAAGCCATGTTTTTCAAGATATTCTCTTGAATACTTCATTATATAGTACTGGAGCCAGAGGATATCTTTCCATAACGGGTTCCTCATATACCATGGACTATATTTAGCTAGTTCTACGGGTTCCTTCTCTCTTATATCTCCAAGATACTTTACAAAGGGTTCATCACTTGATACATGTATAATATCATATTCTTTGACAAGAAGGCTTTCTTTGAAGAGGTATCCTTTTATTCTTACTAGAGTCTCTCTAGGTAATCTAATTAATTCACTAGCATGTTTCCCAGATACTTTTAGCCTCCTAACTCCACTAGCATCTCTTAATATAAGGTATTCCTTATCCTTATCAGCTATCCATACAATTAGCTCTATATCTCCCTGGTATCCATCTATTCTTGATAGAAGGGTTCTACGAGTTAGAGAACTAGATCTAGGATATATATACAAAGGTTTAGTCCTATCCTGTGTTAAAACACATCCCTCATTCACCTAGCTTTCCCATTTACTTCCCACCAGTATTTAAATACTTCTATCATGGTGTTTAAATAATTGTTTAAAATGTAAAGGAATAAATTTTATAACAATTATAGAAGTTAGCTAGGATGGTGGAAATGTCTATTGACTTAAATGATATCTATATACGTGTTGTAAGGCTGGAGGAGAAGATCAATGATTTAGAGGAACAATTAAATAAGATTTATAATAAAGTTAAGAGGCTTCACTTGTTTCTTGCCCTTGTTTTCGTTTTGAGAGAACAATGACTATGATCTCTAAAAGGAAGCCTATGAGAATAAATATTAAAGCTACATCAACTATGCTTATCATTATTCTCTCCGCCTATATGTTTCAACGATAGTCTTTCCACGAGTAATTATAGATACTTTATCTGGGATAAAGCCTTCAACATCAAAGCTATTCCATCCTTTTTCAAGACTTGTTAATAGGCTTCTCTCAATACCTTCACCGCTAAATACTAATCTTACATCGCCGAGTGATATTGGTGACCATATATATGCAGTACTCCCCATTATGCGGAGAACAGGATCTAGTATATCTAGGTCAATATATAATCTGCCTCGAAGTCTTTCAATATACATTCTACCCATACTCCATGACATAATGAGGATGTTGACTTCATGTACACCAGCCTCGGACCATAAGATTCTAACAGGTATAGTATAGGTACCGGGCTTTAGGCCCTGTACTTCATGTGTACTGGCGTATATGGAGTTCTCATCAGACCATATAATGATCTTTAAAGAATCAATATGTATTGATGACTCGATTGTAATAGGGACAAAGAAGCCTAGAGAGTCTCTTGAAAGCTTTGAAGCAACACTAATTCTGTCAAAAGCGCTCTCCGGCTTTTTAATGAGTAATAAGATCTTTTCACGGAGATTGAGGAATCCCGGTATTATAAATAGTAGATCAAGTGTATGTAATCCTGGTCTAGCTCCAGTATCCTTAAACAAGATCTTAGAGCCATAGCCTATTACTTCAATCTTTCTATCGGTTGTACCCATAAGTCTTACTCTTGGAGTAACATGTTCGATGTCTATGTGCTTGGTCTCGCCACTAAACATTTCAAGGTCTCTTAAACCTATTTCAAGAGATTCACTCATATCAATTAATACAGCCTTTGGAGAACCAGTTGATGATAGATAGCCTATAAGTATTCGTTCTCCTATAACAGATATTCCATTCACTATACCATCAAAACTATATTCTCCAAGATATTCTCCTCCCCAAGAATAGATCCTGAGATGATCTTCTATTCCTACTGCTATATAGTTCTCACCAATACCACATACATAGCCTCCTTCAACATCTAATTCTCTTAATTTAGTCCCTGTATCTGCTGCTAATACGTATACTTTTTCAGGTGTTACGATGGCCAAGGATCTCCTTGAAATACCTTGCCTAGAACTACATACGTACCTTATATCTCCAAATATCTTCTCCCACATGATCTCCTTATCCTTAAGATCATATGCTATAACGCCCTTTGTATTCTTAAGAATTAAACGATTATAGCTATAGTCTACAATGCTCCATGGACCAATATAGTCTAATAATATACCTTTAGAACCAAGAGCATACTTCTTATAGTTGCCATGATAGAATAAGTGTAGTAAATAAGTTTTTTCTCCATGTTTACTACTAATACTTTCCCATATGCCACACCATTCTCCATTAAAACCAGCCATAATAGCTGAATTTAGAGTTTTTCTAGAATAATCCTTTCCAACCCCTTTCTTCACGAACAATATATATGGTCCCGCTTCACCTGTTTCTGCATGTATAGTTTTTATCAAAGAAATGATCTTACCTCCTGATAGACCAAGATCTACGTTTTCAATTAATAATTTTCTTTTCCTAAATGTACCTATCTCTAAATATTCAATTGCTTTAACTTCTCCTCTTCTTGCAACAGTTACAAAGGATCTCATTCCTTTCACTGACACTACTGATAGTGCTGCCTCAAGAGTATTTGATATAATACCTTCGACATCTCCATTAATTATTGTAAGATCACGGTTATTATAGAATAAATGATTTACACCAGCGATCTTACTAATATAAAATCTATTTATACTATGTTCATCTCCGAATACGAAGCCAAGCCTATATGATAAAGCTGGGTATATATGTTGTTTTACTCGTATATAGAGGCTCTTAGGAAGAAACTTGTCTTCTTCAGTTGTTACATCAACTGTATCTATTATTAATGGTAGCTTTCGTCTTCTAAGTCCCTGCCTAATACTCAATAATACCCCCTAACAATATATCTATATTCACTGTACCATATAGATTGTGTATATTATATATTAGATAACGTTATAATATAGGGCATGGAGAAGTTAATATATGTAGTGATACAGGATATATAGGGTTAAGATAATGCCTTTCACAAGACTATGGCAGTACAAGATCCCTAGTGAATGCTTATTAGATGGACTTGAATATCGTGGTGAATGGCTCAATATTGATCTCTATTGTAGAGATGAAGTAAAGAAAGTAAGTATTGAAATTACTAGCGGCCGAGCCGTTACAAGAGGAGGTGCGCCTCTTGAGCTCCGGGGAGTTGTGGAGTTGAAGAGAGAATATTTTGTACTAAGATGCTTTTATGGCTATGGAAATAGAATATGGAGTAAGATTAAGAGTGCTATAAATGCTAAGATCATGTGTAGGAAAGAAACATGTGTAATCGGGTTATTGAAGCCAAATTATAATTTAGAAGTAAATATCGTTAATAGAGCCGGTACAATACTCGAGACTATTACTCT
>CAZITZ010000062.1:2574-4084 GCA_964542295.1 uncultured Desulfurococcaceae archaeon | reverse complement strand
TAGGAGTATTTATACCATATAATCCATATCCATTTCAGATACCCGGTATAGAGCTTTATAATGAAAGACTTATTGTTATTACAGACTTGTTTACAGTAAAAGTCTACAATATCATGGATCTAAACCTTGAGTATACGTTCTTAAAACCACCACATATGAGAGCAGTATTTAATGTTGATCCGGAAGCTAATACTGTTACAACTCTATCAAGAATAAATGATCAGCCATTAATTATAAATTATAGTTTTAAGGGCGAGCCTCGATGGCAAACACATGTTGTACGCGGTGTCTCAAGAGTACTTCATAGTACGTCTCTTCTAGCATTATTTGATGAATTCTATAGGAAAGAGACAAGGCTTAGCTTTATTAAAATGCCTGTTGTCGTAGAAGAGGAAAGATTTGGCCCCGGCGTTGAACCACTTGTTGTTTGGGGCCGAAATGTTGTTTTGTTCGATGGAGAGTTTATAAGGGCTTATGTATATGAGAGATAGTTCTTGGAGGTGGATAATTAGTAGTTGGATTATATAAGGGATCTAGTGCTTTTACTTATACTTGCAAAAATACTTGGACTACCACTTAGGAGTAAAGGTATTCATCCCATTGTAGGACACGTTCTTGCTGGCGTAATTCTTGGGCCATATGTACTTGGAATAGTATATCCTAGTGAGAATCTTGCTACTATTGCTGGTGTTGCATTACTATTATTACTATTGTATACAGGACTTACAACTGACTTCCGTGAGCTCAGGAGACGTGGACTATATATTATATTAATAGGTAGTTTTGGAGTTATTGCTACATTCTCTATAGCCTATACTATACTATATATATTAGGTATAACTGGTTTACAAGCTCTATTTCTAGCCATCGTTATATCTAATACTGCTACAGAAACTGTAGCTGCTACAATAGCATATGTTGGCGGCCGTGAAATCAGGGCATTGATCGTTGGAGCTAGTTTTGTAGATGATATAGTTGCTGCGTTCATGATAAGCATTATAGCTAGTCAAGCAATAGGTATTGGTGACATGACTATGATTAGTATATTGACAATAGTTTTCATGGTAGCTATTCTTGTATTTAGCCAAATACTTGTTACAAAATACCCTATAATATATAAGCTCATGTCTAAAGACTATAGAATATTCGCGGCTCTATCAATAATATTTGCATTTGGCACAGCATTGCTTGCAAGGCTCATAGGACTTAGTGAACTCATAGGTGCCTACTTAGCAGGCCTATTAATTGGTAGGGGCAGGGAATTCCATGATCCACTGCTTAAAACAAGAGTTATACTTAGTGAATTCATAGATGATCTTAGTGTATTCCTAGAAGTTCTCTTCATACCAATGTTCTTTACATATGTTGGATTATTACTTGTACCAACAAGTATCAATATAAGCCTCCTCATAGGCATATTATTTGCAGCAATAGCTGGTAAAATTATTGGATGTACACCCCTAGCTTACTTAACATTAAAGGATAGAGACAAAAGCTTATTGGTAGGCTT
>CAZITZ010000062.1:0-2474 GCA_964542295.1 uncultured Desulfurococcaceae archaeon | reverse complement strand
AATCCTAAGGCTCTACGAAGCTCAAGTAGATCCAGAGGCCTTCTTAACAATAAACTATAAAGATCGCTTTCATTAAATAATACGACTTTTCTATAGCTAGTCCTAACATCACTCCATAAAACATTAACTTGGAATCCGAGATTATCTAAATAATGTTTCGCATTATATAGGATCTTTTTAGAAACTGGCTTAGCATCCTTAGATCTAGGGGGCCTCGATAAAGTTTTCAATATAACTTTCTTGACTCTGGCCCTCCTAAGCCATGATGCTATAAGTTCTAATGAATCTCTCTTCCAATTACCTTCACCGTCTATATTCACTAAAGTGGTTTCAGAGATTACCTCTACATCTATCTTACTTAAATATCTAATGATATCATTTAACCGAACATAGTCTAATGGATCATTAATAAATGTATAGTCTTCACGAGATCCAGCATCAAAGATTACATAGATCTTATTAAATAGTTTAAGTAGTCCTGAACCACCATGATACGTTAATGGTGCAAGTGTAGTTTTAATCCAATATTCAAGATCGATGCCTAAGTCATTATTTATTTTTCTCAAGTCTTCAACTATGTTTTTTAAGAAATAATTTAGAAAAGGATCGCCTAGACCATTGAATAATATAGCCTTAATCTCAAGACCTATTTTTTCAATAATATATCTATAGTCTTCAATTATTTTCTTTGGAGGAATTAATGACTGTACTTTAGATGTTTTAACTCTAGTATCACCTAATGGACAGTATATGCAATTATAAGGGCACTTTTTAGGAGGCCCTACTACATCTACTATTAAAATATAATCATTAATTCTCCTACTTGGATAGGGTCCTACTACATTTCTTATAATCATTTTCTAGAAGCCTCTAGTACTGCTATATAGAATCCTTGGCATCCATCTATATGTGGATACGTTCTAAATGTTTCCCCTGAAACACTGTATCCGCTATAAGCTTTTCTTAAGGGTAGCTTTATATCAATTGGTGATGCAAGACCTTTATCTACAATGTATTGTATAACTTCTTCCCCCTCTAAAGGATGAATACTACATACAGAATAGACTGTGTACTTACTATATTGTAAAACATTTTCCAGTATTCTTTTCTGTAGATTACAATAATAGTCGAGCTTGCCTTTTCTTCTAATAGCAATTTTTACAGCAGGATCGCCTGGCACTGATCCGGAGCCACTGCATGGAGCATCAACTAATGCACGTTCAAATATTAAATTAAAACTGATCTCTGTACTATCGCAATTTAATACATTAATTGTGTGAATTGGAATATTATGTTGTCTTAAAATATCTCTTAATATCATAGACCTATTCCATGAGATATCGCATGCAATGCATCGTATATTATTATCAAGCATATATAGGTGTGAAATCTTTAGTCCAGGTGCACTACAAGCATCTAGTATATTTTTACCAGGTAACTTATGTAGTGCTTCTACAACATATGCACTTGCAAGGTCCTGTGGTATAGCTTCTCCTTTAACAATACACTCTATACTTGATGGTTTAAACCATTTTGGTTTACGGATACGTATCATGTAGGGGAGAATGTGGTGTATGTCAAAGCCTATATTATTTTTCTTTAAACATTTTATAACATGGTCTATTTTTGTCTTTAAAGTATTTACTCTAATCCAGTATCTTTTCTCATTAAGAGCTTTAAGATATTTCTCTAACTCATTAGGATCCATGTATTCAAGGAGATCCCTTACAATATATTCTGGGTAAGAATATCTTATGCTAAGCCTATGCACAATACCCAGATCCCTAGTCTCACGATCAAGTATTCTAACTAGTTTTCGTACGCTATAGCCTATGTCTCGGAAAAAAGCTATTGCAGCTCCCTTCTTAACTCCATACCCATGTTGTGCAGCAAGCCATTGGAGTCCATAATAATATAGTACAACATAGTATCCAAGCTTATAGTATGTATTATATAGCCATTTAGGGACACGGTATCTTCTTGAAATCTCATGAAAAGCCTTATCATAACTAATATGTGTCCGTAGAATATAGTCTAGGAGCCTATTTAGAAAAAATTCAGTACGCTCAGGAGGAGGAAGAGTCTCCAATTATCTATGGCCTCCGTGGAATCCTCTCTCTCAATATAATTAGTAATTGACTTATAAACAATGGTGGATCAATATATTTAACGCCAAGTTCTTGGCAAAGCCTCTTAATACCATCGTCATTAGTTACAAGTGAGCCATTAAGTTCCTTAGCAAGTATAACACTATCAAAATCAACAATTGTATCAATAACACCCTTCCGTGTTGCTTCACGATATCTAGCACGGAGCTCATGAATAGCTTCAGCAACCTGCTTCTCAAGAAGATCCCGATCCCTCTTTTCACCAGCACTATAAGCAAGGCCACTAGACTTACGAACCATCTGTTCAGCAACACGGAGTCCACGGTAAAACCTCATACTTACTTCCTGAATCCAATTACTCATAAC
>CAZITZ010000061.1:0-8261 GCA_964542295.1 uncultured Desulfurococcaceae archaeon | reverse complement strand
ATAAACAGGCTAATTGCATTTAGTAATGTAGTGTTGTGGTTGAGTCTCCAGCCTATTTGGCCGATCACGAAGTTGTGAGTACCCTCAACCTCTAAGTCATATAGATACTTGTTTGTTGGCTCAATCTTTTCTATAGAAATGACTTTTTCAAAGAAGATATCTCCATCCATAAGCATAGATAGTTTCTTAAGTAAAGCTCCAGCCTCCTGACTCGGTCTCTCATGGAGTTTACTGGAGTAATATGTATATAGTTTCTTAAGTACATCAATACCTGGTTTCCTCCTACCATACTCATACTGTCTCATATACCTACTCGGTAACCCAAGTTCTCTCTCTACAGTCTTCTTACCAATGCCTAAAGCCTCCCTAATAAGGACCAGGTATTCAGAGATCGGATAGACCATGTAGTTTGGATTTCGTTTTCTATGGAGATAGTATTTATTGGCCATTTCAATGACGTCGCTAATCTGTATTGAGACATAGTCCTTAACTAGTGTAAGTAGCTTTAGTGCTTCCATACCGTATATGAGAATACGGTAAGCAGGCTTACCCCTTATATTCCGTGCCTTAATAACATGCTGGATCCTCAGCCTCTTTAACATGAAGCTTATTCCATTAATTAATTCTCTTGACCTAGAGGTGAACTCTACTATTAACTCTATCTTATTTCCATACCTCTTTACATATATACTTCCATCAGAATCTAGTATACCAGCTATATAGCTTAATAGTACTGATTTATCATCGCTAAAGAGGATCTCATTGGGAACCCTAATAGTATATGATTTATCGCCATTAAATAGCCTTGATAAATATTGATATAATTGTTCATGGTAGAACCTTAGGCTCTTTACATTATTCCTCTTATCAATAACTACATGTAGATTCTTACCAAATAGTTTCTTGACTAAGTCTCTATACCTACGTATGATGTCTTCATTGCTTGACGTTAGAACTATTGATTTACTATATGTATCGAGGGCTCCATCGCCACTCCAAAGCCCAAGGAAGTATGCATAATCAGTACTTATTCGAGAATCTCCATCATATTCTATGTCAAGCCATGTATTGACAATATAGTCTCCAGGCTTCAGATCCTTTGCCTCTATGGCAACAAGATCCAATGTATATGGATCGATCTTTATAAAGTTGTGGTCAAGAGTAGTAGTTATTATAGAAGTATTTGTCTTAACTCTAACAAGAGGCCTATGATCTCTATGCTTAATAATTCTCCTTAGCCTCCTCCATGAGAGCTTGTAATTATCACTAACACTTAAAACCTCAACTAAATGATTATCAGCATCCTTCACAATATGATCCTCTACGATATACTCTCTAGACCCTACTATCTCATATAGTTTAGAAGCCTCAATAATACTTGGTTTACCATTAATCCTTACAATAATCCTTGTATCTCCAGGGAAACTCTTACCCGTACCTGTACCTCCTGCTATTAGTGCTGTTTTACCATGCTCTATAAGAGTCCATAGATAGGCAGCCATTATACTATTCATAGTGCCTCCCATAATTAATTCAACTGGGCTAAATGGTCTTTCACGGAATTTACGTATGGTAAATGTAGGGCCTTTAACCGAGATTTCTCTACCAAATGTTGCTGCTAACCGATGTTTTCCGGGAAGCATAGCATCTACAATTGGAAAGGCAACGCTAATATGTTTGCCAGCCATATGTGCAAGCTTCATAACATACTCATTAAGATATTCATCGTCTAGAAAAGTGATGTTAGTTGGTATATTTTCATATTTTCTATGCCATATGTATATGGGTATATTCACGCCATTACATGATATATCCTCTATATTTGGATCTCTCATAAGGGGATCTATGGGACCATATCCTATGAGATTACGTTCAATATAGTAGAGTAATTTAAGTCTACGTGTACCTACAAGGCCTAGTTTATTACGATATTTTTCAGCAATACGTTTAGCTTCCTCGAATACATAGCTACGTAGATCCTTTATTTCCTCTGATCTCTCAGGAGGCTTTATCTCATCCATAAGTATTTGTGTAAGTTTATCAAGAACAGACTTGTCTTCTAGTGTTAAACCATATTCTTCAACATAATAAACGGGGCCCTCGGGTGTTTCGGCAATCGTAACTTTGACAAAGGGTTTATAAACATAATAACTCTCAATAACTCTCCAACTAGGATCACGAGGAGTTATTTGAACTGGTTCAACTATTGGGATAACCGTTCTAACGGCTTCTCCAACTTCATATGGTCTTTTCTCCTTCTTTCTACGAAAGGCTCTTTTCAAAACACTAATGGAAATACGTAGTCTTTTCACTATAGGTGTCAATTTTTACCACTCCACGTATAATAACTATATTTTAAATACATCTTTAAATACTATCTTGTTATTAATTATTTTAATCAAAATTTCATAAATATTCTTTTACATGATCATGTAATAAATAGTCCGGTTAAAATACAATTATTAACCACTGGTAACTATATATTTTATGAACAGTGTGTCTATAAGGGATGTTCATGAAATTTTGGGATTTCGTATATAAATATTTTGGAAAATCGGGAAATTGGGTAATTAGGATTTACCCTAATTTACCTGAGAACATACGTCGAAGCGGTATGCATATATATCCTGAAGTATATGCTAGCTTTATAGTATTTACTACATTTATATCTGTTGTAATTACCATTGTTTTAATAAGAGTAGCTTTTATGTTTGGAGTACTATTATCGCTGCCATTTATAGTTTTAATACCGTTTCTAACGTTTATCATTCTTGTAAACATCCCTTCATTAATAGGATCTAGTCGTGCTGGTGGAATAGAAGGTGAACTCCCATATACTGCTGCGTATTTAAGCATAATGATTACAAGTGGTTTATCTCCTTATGTAGCATTTGAACGAATATCTAAGGCTAAAAAAGTATTTCCTAAATTTAGTGATATAAGTCAAAAGTTTATTCTGTTTGTACGAGTTCTAGGAAAGGATCCATTGACAGCTTTCTCAATTCTCGCTGAAAGAACTCCTAGTCCTAGTACAAGAGATTTATTGACAGGATATATAACTACAGTTAGAGCAGGCGGCGATGTAGGTGATTATCTTACTAAGAAGGCTCGACTACTTTTCTCTGAAATCCTTGTTAAGATGAAAATTATAGCTGATAAATTGTCAGGTCTACTAGAATCATATCTAGCACTAATACTTCTTTCAACCATTAGCTTGTCAGTAATGTATTTAGTAACATTATCTTTAGGAGCTACTGTAACCTTCGGATTATCGGCTGAAGGCATGTATATATTTTTATATATTTTAGCACCATTCCTATCAGCAATGACTATGTATCTCACCGATCTTATTCAATATAAAGAACCATGGATAGACTATAGACCGTATATAGTATTTTTCGGCCTTACATTGCCACTGGCGATATTCTTCATATTCTTTGGCCTATTCTTACCATCGATTCTTCCATCAACCCATCCATTTATCAATACCTTCTTTGTTCAAGGAATTACTTGGATGTTGTCCTTTCCCGCAAAGTACATGAATCTTGAAACATACTTATATCCCTCTGTAGAAATAGCGATGTCCCTTATAATTGCTACGATACCTTCGGTTCTATATGCTGAGTACTTATCTAGTGAATATAAAATTGTACAAGGAATAACTCGTTTCTTAAGAGATCTTGTAGAGGTTAGAAAAACAGGCTTATCTCCTGAAAGAAGTATCATAGAGTTATCTAGGAGAAATTATGGCCGTTTCACTAAATATTTAAAGAAAATGGCTATGCAATTAAGTATGGGAATACCCTTATCTAAAATCATAAATGAATTATTTAGGAAAATCATTGTATGGAGAGCAAAAGTCTTACTATATATGATGACAGACTCTATTGAGGTTGGAGGAGGAACTATTGAGGTAATGGAAAATCTAGCATGGTTTGCTGAGAGCGTTGAAGCTATTGATGAAGAGAGAAAGAAGAACTTAAGAGTTCTATTAGTCGTTCCATACATGGGAGCTATACTTGCAGCAGCTACTGTTATAATGCTAACTGTATTCCTAGGATCATTACCATTAAGTACAGGTCCCTACAAATATGCTGCTTCAGTCACTCTACCATCAATAGTAATTAATACATATATGATGGGATTAGTAGCTGGAAAAGTATCAGCAGGATCGGTTGCTTCAGGATTTAAACACGCACTATTCCTAACATTAGTGACTCTAGTGTTTATTATGCTGACTTCATTTATGCAGGTCCTCTTAGGAGGAATAATTACAAAACCAGTCTAAAGCTGTGATAACCTTGAGGGCTATAAGCGAGACAATAACGTCAATAATTGTGACATCAGCCTTGATCATAATATCTATTACTATCTTCTACTATGCACTTCTCATACTCCAACAATCATCTATATCTGCAGAATACGGCTATATAAAAACAACATTTATAAATCTAGCAAATTCATTCCCAGACATCATTGAAGGCGGCTCTTATGCGGCAGGAATACCTTCTAGAGTTGTAGGCATAGGCTATAAAGAACTCGTCAACTCAGGCATTAATATTATAGTTAGTAAAGATGGTAATAATATATTCAATTACAATGATAACCCTATAGCTATAGAAGCAATAGCATACCATGCTATAGTAACTACTAATTCTACCTTATATGGAACAGATGATGGCATTGTTAATCAAACATTATTAATACCGAGAGTAACCGAAATATATCATAAAGGCGCTACATATATACGCTTAGATACATGCCGTGTATATGTTAAAACCTATGAAATAACTGATCCCTCGGGAACTAAATATATAATTAATATCCTATACGTTAAATTCACTCCTAAAATAATATCGTCTTCTCCTAGGAGACTAGTTATTTCACTATATGACGTCAATACTACTACTATATCGGATGTTGATGACGTAACTATAAAAGTTCAGCAGGGATCAAGTGCTCAAATATATGAGCTACGCGAATACTTCGGCATCCCTTCAGGAGCAACTATTGATGTTAACATCGTTATTAAAGAAGTAGGGGTGGTATATCTATAATGGTATCCTCCGCTATAATCCATGTAATAGGAACATCAATGCTGGTAATGATATTATTATTTGTCATTATATATACATCGACTTCAACATATCTCCTTATAATAAGTAATGAGAAAGATAATTTAGAGAAAATAGCGAATTCCATAGCCCTCCAAATAACTTATACACTATATATCAATACTAATACATCTATAGAATTGAATTACCCGATCGTATCAATATATAATTCGGAATACAACATTATAATTGGAAGCGGTTCATCAATAAAATCTCTATATCCATTTATAAAAGACCTTGATGATGATTCAATATATGTAATTGCATTTGATCCAGCTAATAATGTATATGCATATGCATTCTTAGCATCAAGTACTTCAACTCCATCAATAACGGTTGAACCTGATCCAAAGATTTTCAGTAGTTCATCTATAGCAATAGTTGAAAAAATAATAGAAGGAAATAACATAGTGTTAAGATGCCATATTGTGGGGTGGAAAATTAGTTGAAAGAGGTCATTGAATATATTTTAGCTTCCCTTGTGATACTATCTACTATTCCACTATATAATTTCATAGTAGATCAGCTATATAGTCCTCCAGAATTAGAGGTTGACTATTCATTTGCAGCAATGTTTTCTGAGCATGCATTCGATATATTAAAAGAAGCGGCCATAAATGGAAACCTATCTTCTCCATTAATAGATCTTTCAACACATATTAGGGAAAGACTATCTTATTTAGGGAATGAATATGGTTTTCAAATAAGTATAGTCTCTCAAGGAATCCTAAGATCAGTTCTCCAAGGAAATACATTCAAAATATATACAATTGATCGGGGGAATGTCAGCCTATTAACAATATACTCCGATGGATCTATTTATAATCTAACCCTTACAAATCCATCAACAATATATTCGAATGATACATATATGTATGAGACGGCATTGCCAGATCCATCTCAAATAAAGTTCGTTGCCATAATCTTAGACACAGGAGTATATAGGTATGTAGACTATTACTCCAATGGAGCCGATATAGTTTACCTAGGGAATATAAACAATACACTATATATCATATCAGACCACCAGTTCCCCCCTAATCTAGATAAATATGGATTACAGGGAGTATCTGCAAAAATAATATCATATTCTAATTCTAGCTTTCTTATTACTAAAGAAACGATATATAGAGAATATATAGATGTGGGAATAAATTGGGAATCATGGCCTATATACTTTTGGGAGAAATATAATGAAGTAAAGATAAATTATTTCGCAATTTATGAAGGTATAACCCCTAGTCTTCCTTATTATAAATATAAATTAAGTGTATTGGAAGAATCTACTACACTTACAGCTAGATACAATATAACAATTCTAATTTTCCCATTTTTTAACATATTTATAAATCCTCCCGAAATAATAAGTAATGAAAGTAAGCCTCCAGTAACTTATAATTTAAGTGCTCCTCTTTACAATTTATTAATTGTCTTATTAAAAGACGCTGATGGAAATATACATATTGCGGTATGGTATCCTCATTCCATAGTTATAGGGGATAATGTTCCTAAAGATCTACCAGTTAGAAGAATTACAATGCTTAGAAGACTTGGAATGATTGATTACTATATAACAATATATATGTGGAGGCGGAGTATATGAGATCTCAGGCTATAATTATATCGGCATATCTAGCTATAGTAATACTGAGCCTAATTCTTTTATTTGAATTCGTCTACTTAATCCCGTTTAGTAGCTCAAGAACTGAAAGATATTCTATTCAATTTTATATACGAGATATTATTGAGTCTCGTGGTAATTGGACGGCTATAGAACTGGCTAATACTATTGCAAATGAATATAGTGTTGACTATGTCAATGTAACAATCATTGCATATAATGTACTCAATAATAATAAGATCGTGTACAGAGATAATGCTATGTATAGGGATATAAGTATGTCATTGAGTAACCTAATTATCAATAAATTTAGTTATTCAATACTCTATCGTAATGGATACTATGTTCTATATCTTATTGAGGTGGGATATAGATGAAGGGAGCAATACCTATAGTAATAGCAATAACACTACTTCTTGCAATAATTGTCTCTTCACTATACTTCATTACAACACTGAATATCGAGTCTTCTATAGGTGCAGTATCTTACTCAACAATGGACTGGACTAAGCTGGATAATGAACTCAATACATTAACTTATCTATGTCTAAAGGAAGGGAGCCAGGAAGCTGATAAAGTATTTGTTGAAAAATATGAAGAAGAACTTCAAAGCACGCCTATTCCCATCTCAGATTTTACAGATATTATTGAAGTTGCTGAGCAGGAAGCAAATGAAACAATGTATAGAAGAGTATTAGAGATAATTGGTAACTGGACTCTTCTAAAGGAGAAAGAGGGATATTTTATAGACTTTCAAAAGATATGTTCTAACTACGTTGTAGATTTTGGTAAGGGCTACTCTAATGTATACTTTACTGTCAATATTTCAAATATACACGGCGATTATAGAGTTTTCAAAAAGAATATGACCGTTTACTTTGGCTTAAAATTGAATATTACTTCTCACAATCTTGATCCTTCAGATGTCCTCACACAATTAATAATACTATCTCTTTCCGAAGAGTATTCTATAAACTTTACTTTCAAATTTATTATAGAAGCATATATAGAATTAAATGGCAATAGAATGTATTTTGTACCTGATACTAGTACTTTAGATAGTCTATCCTATAGCTTCTTTTATGAATTTATCGAATTTATAGCTGAAATATTTTCTATTGGGGAACCCCCTAATATAAACATAAACTTCTTAGGCCATTATTACTACGGTGAAGGAAAATGTATAGCAGTTTATCAAATATCAGTGCAAGGAGATGATGCTCTTACTCTCTTTACTATCTTAAGTATATTTATGGATCAATATATTGGAAGACTAGGTTTTACAACAAACATAAATATAGACGGGCTAATAGCTCGGTCAGCAACACTAATAGTCTCTACATAATTAATTAAAATCCTATATAACCAAGTATTACCATAAATATATAGACAACAATATATTTACTAAGACATAATATATAAAAATAGACCCAAATACATATACTAGATAGCATAAAAGGAGGGTTTACCTCATGAAGGCTATATCTCCTGTGATTGCTACTGTTATTATTGTTGCTGTAGCTATT
>CAZITZ010000060.1:0-8328 GCA_964542295.1 uncultured Desulfurococcaceae archaeon | reverse complement strand
ATTCCTTGTTTATAGGAGATCTAATGTATGAAGAGAATGGCCAGTTATACGAGATACCACATAAGTATTCAAGAGATCCAGAGAGGAATAGAGATGCTATAAGGAAACTATTGGATATAGAATTTAAACATATAATGCCGAGTCATGGAAATCCGATCATGGGAAAACAGCTGCATATGAACTTCTTAAAGAACTAGGTAGACTATGACACATACATTGACTCTCATAAATTGTTATTGAATATTATTTGGGCTGCATAATCATCATGTAGTTGTAGATTAAGCTTTGATTATTGGAAAATAATGCTTAGAGAAAAATACATTTATAAGTATGAAGGACCTTGTATAGATCTTTACTGCCATAATTCTCTTGTCGCGCAACGTACTCCTCCACCGCCAGCCTCGATCTGTGGAATAGGTACCTCTATTACCTCGATGCCAAAAGTTTTTTCAATATATTTATTGATCGATTGATTGTATCTGTCAGATACTATTTTGCCATTTCCTAGGTTTAAGGCATTAACCATAGTTATAGGGCTAGAATCCTCATGCGGGGGTTCAGAGATCTTTATACCTAATTGCCTCATGAGTAATGGAAACTCTATAATCTTAAACTCTTTTGTTTTCCAATTATATTCTAAAGCTGAATAGAACCCCATTCTTGAAGGATCAACTAAGGCATATCTTGTATCGCCTATTAATCCTAGATAAGCGAATACTACGTCTAGATGGACAGCTCCTGTTTTCCAATCTCTTATATATCCTGCAATAGGTATAGCTATTACACGTACGTCTTCAGGTAAGATATCTGCAATAAAATCGATCGTGGCAATATTTGAGCCTCTCACACCAATACCAGTCATAACGACTACATCGCTTTCAGTCTTTATTACGAAGAAATTGCCACCCTCCATAACAGCCCTTAGGAGTTTGCCATTGATAAGCCGCCACCTAGCTCTTGCAATAGGCGGCATGCCTAGTTTATAATAAATTTCATTAAGTACTAGTTCTTCTCCTCTTCTAAAATCTAGAGACATATTACATATTATTGGGTTCTTAACCCATGTGACACTTTGATCTCTTGGATAGCCTATCTTAGCCATACCTTCTGGAATCTCTATTTCTATCGTATCTAAGTCTTTAACGAATTCGCGTCCACCATTATAGCTACCATATTTATCAAGGACTACTATTGGGCGTAGGCCTTCATGTTTCAATGTATGTGCTATTCCAGATAAATCTCTAATCCAGCCATTAACTGAGGGAGTAAGTGTTCTGTCATATGCTACTCTTTTCCAAGCCCATTTAATCCAATCTCCTTTTACTATTTTAAGTTGTCTTTCAGATGGTGCTATGAGTAGTATAGATTTTTTCCTAGAATCTTCTGCTTTTAGATCTTCATATCGCATTTTATCAGTAAAACGTATATAAGTTAAGATCTTTTCCTTCCAATGATGGAAAATTTCTAGTTTTTCACGATTCCCCGCATTTTTCAACTTAATGTATTCACTATACGGCATAAGAGAAATTATCTGATCAGTTACTTGAAACATCTCTGCTGCTTTTGAATTATTTAATTTATTCTTTAGCTTCATAGGATCTATATATTCCAGTCTAGGCTGAGGAGGTAATACAACGCCCTTAGAAAATATTGACTCACTTAATTTAACCTTCTCAATAGGCGGGTTCAAGGCTAATTCGATCAATTTTAATAATGTCTTTTCTTCAATATTATTAATCGAGTCAAAATCTAAGTACATATGACTCACCTTTATTAACGCGGTTATTTAGAGACTTCATGTTATGTAAGTATGGAGAAAAAATGTATTTTGGATCTTATTATCCATTTTTCCCCTCCGTATTTACTTTTGTCGATGGCCGTATAAATGATACTACTAGGTATACTACTACTGAAGTAATGAGACCATATAGCATAGGCTCTAGTTCTGCAAAACCATAAGGCCATCCTATATAGAGAGCTACAGCTGTTGCAACAAGTATACTTGCTAATATAGATAGTTTAGCAGCAATAGATGACGGTCTCTTCCAGTACAATCCTACAACAGTTGGTATAAATAATCCTGCAGATAGATACAGGTAGGCTATATCTAGTGCAACAAGGACTTCACTAATAGCTACAGCAGCTACTATCATGAATATACCGAATAATACATTGAATATTCTAAGTAACATCAGCATTGTACGTTCACTAAATTTCTTAAGAGAGCCAATGACATCGTATACTATAAGAGATGTTGCAGCAAGTAAACAACTATCACCGGTACTCATGAAAGCTGCCAACATACCTGCAAGAACTAAGCCTGCAAGACCTGTTGGAAAGACGGCTGCAACAAAACTTGGTAACGCATATTGTGGATTCTCAAGACCTCCTGAAAACAATAAATATGCTACCATTCCACCAAATACAGCTGCAAAAGCGTAGACAATACCGTATAGGCCAGCAGCTACAGTACCTATAGCTCCAACTCTCTTATTCTTAGCCGTAAGAACACGGCCCCATATATCTTGGCCTAACATGAGTCCAAAGAAGTATAACATAAACCATAATAATATAGTATCTCCTCCAACGGCTCCCCAATCGAAGAAACTGCTTGGAAGCTGTGATAAACTGAGCCCTTGACTTTGCATAGTTATGAATCCGAATACAGGAACAAGTATCAATACTCCTATAGTCATGATCCAGAATTGTATAATATCGGTTAGCGTAACCGACCACATTCCACCTAAAGCTGTATATAATAAAACAACTAATCCGCCAATAATCATTGAAAAAGCCGGATCCCATCCCAACATAGCGGAAAATACTGTACCAATAGCTATTGTCTGAGTAACAGCTACCATAAGATCATATATTGCTACTACAACTGAGCCTATGATACGTGTAGAACGATCATATCTTTTCTCTAGAAACTCACCCATGGTTTTTATTTTCAAAGGTATTATTTTAGGCGCAACAATTAGTCCATTAGCTATGACTCCCAGACTTAGCATTATTAAAAACCATACTCCAGAGATACCAAAGGTGTATCCAAGTTTACCTGATCCAATAGTACTAGCACCACCTAGAACCACAGCTGCCATAGCAGGTATGTATGTGAAAAGCACTAGTCTTCTACCAGCTACGAGATAATCCTCAACACTTTTAGCATATTTTAGCGTATAAACACCTATCCCAAGCATAAAGGCTAGGTATAGAACTACTATTGCTATATCTACGGTACTAAACACAGATCAACACCTGTGCTAGGATACGAATTATGGCTAATAGACAATAAATATTTCATCAGAAAAGACTAATAAATTTATCTATTCTCGTTCCAAACTATTTTGATATACTACGAAATTCGTATAAAAGGTTATGAACCCATACGAAATGCTTATATATTTTTAGGATAAATCTGATACCGGTGCATATGAATATTTAATTTAATTAGTAAAATAATGTAAGGTGTAGACAGTGGTACATGGTTATCATTCTAAAATCTTATTTATAGATCTATCTAGACAACTAATTAAAGTTCTAAGATTCAATGAAGAATTCTATAAGGTATACATTGGCGGAAGAGGCTTAGCTGCTAAATTCCTCATAGAACTTGTGGGCAGAGATGTTGAGGCTTTTTCACCAGATAATGTATTAATAATAGCTGCTGGCCCATTAACAGGCACGCCTATACCCATGAGTTCTAGACTACATTTTGCCTTCAAGAGCCCGGTTACACATGCATGGGGAGAATCCAGTATGGGCGGTAGCTTTCCATATTTCTTTAAACATTCCGGTATCGATGCACTAATCATAAAAGGTCGATCCAAGAAACCAGTATATATTCATATAGAAGATGGAAATGCCGAAATTAAAAGCGCTGAAAACCTTTGGGGACTAGATACACATGAAGCTGAAAAGGCATTAATAGAAGAGGCCGGTGGAAAATCAATAGCCCGAGCCATAGTTATTGGGCCAGCAGGTGAAAACCTGGTTAAGTATGCCATAATAACTCATGGTAATCCCAAGCTAGGTATTGGTAGAGGCGGACAAGCAGCTAGAACCGGTGGAGGAGCTGTTATGGGCTCTAAAAACCTTAAGGGTATAGTAGTCGTTAAGAGCCTCTCTCCACCTGTAGCCGATGAAGGAAGATTGAATGAATATGTTAGAGAAACAATTAATAAACTTGCAAAAAGTGAAAAAACAAAGACTTTGAGGAAATACGGTACTTCACCTATGATCGATCTCGGACATGAACTCGGCTTTCTCCCAACTTATTATTGGAGTAAAGTAACATATGAATACATTGAAAAAATAAATGCAAAATCCTTAGCAGAGATCCTAAGAAGCCCTATGGCTTGTATGACATGTCCCGCGGCTTGCGGAAGAGGCGTTAAAATAAATATTGATGACAATGTTATCGAAGCTGAAGGACCTGATTATGAGACCATGTACTCTAATGGAAGTTTATCTGGAATTAGAGATATCAAACATATAGTTCTAGTAAATGAATACGCCGATAGACTTGGACTAGACACAATTACCTTTGGCAATGTATATGCTTTTGCAGTTGAAGCCTATAAAGCTGGTAAACTAAAACTACCGTATAAGATCGATTATGGAGACTACCATGCTATGTTGAGATTACTTGAAGACATAGCCTTCGCTAAAGGAGATCATGGAAAATTACTTGGCCTTGGAGTAAAGGAGAGTTCTGAAAAAATAGGTTTTAAAGAAGTAGTTCATGTAAAGGGCCTTGAGCCACCGGGATATGATCCTAGGGGTCTACGTAGTATGTATATAGCCTATGCTACTAGTCCACGTGGAGCATGCCATCTTAGAACAATGGCATACGTCATAGACATTAGAGGCTTGGGCGGCCCACGTCATATGCTCACACCTGAGAAAATAAAGAAAATAATTGAATGGGAAGATTGGTGCTCCATGTTCGACTCATTACTTCTATGCAAATTTGGTAGAGACTTTTACTCATTCAAGGAAATGACTAAAGCATTAAACGCTGTAACAGGGTGGAATATAGATGAAAAATGGGTTAGGACAGCTGGACATAGAATAACTACATTAGTCCATTATTATAACAGAGGTATACATAATTTAGCAAGGAACTATGATGTAATACCAAGTAAATTATTTAAACGATCTATTGATGGAAAAGAGCCAATAACTAAAAGTGAGTTTGAAAACGCCCTTAAAACCTATTATGAAATGAGAGGATTCAATGCAGACGGTACCATGAATGAAGATATGCTGTTAAAATTAGGTCTAAAAATAGGAGATATTGATTTATAAATATTCTTTTTCATTCTTGGTAAATTATTAATCAAATATTCTAATGTTACAAAATGTCACTAGATAAGCCCAGTATTAAAAAATAAATTGTTAAAGCTTATTTACCAGATTCTATTTCCCTTATGGTGTCTGTAAGAATTTCTAATCCTTTTTCTAGGAGTTCTTCTGTAATCACTAATGGTGGTAATAGTCTTATTACATTTGAGTATCGACCAGCTTTCCATACAATAATGCCTTTCTTAAAGCATTTGAGCTGGATCTTCTTTGTTATATCAGTAGCAGGTTTCTTAGTATTCTTGTCTTCAACGATCTCTATTCCAATCATTAAACCTTTTCCTCTAACTTCTCCTACATACTTAGAGGCTTCAGCAAAGTCTTTAAGATACTTTAAAGCTTTTTCACCTAGTCTTTTAACATGATCAAGTAACCCTGTTTTATTAGCGAAGTCTATAGCTGCAGCACCTGCCGCCATTGCAGCAACGTTTCCTCTAAACGTACCTAAGTGTCCACCGGGAGTCCATGTATCAAGCTCCTTCCTATACATTATTGCAGATAATGGTAGTCCAATACCGCCAATAGATTTCGCCATAGTTATTATGTCAGGCGTTACTCCTTCATGCTCGCATGCAAACCAAGTACCTGTACGTCCTAATCCAGCCTGTATTTCATCAACTATTAATACAATATTGTGTTGTTTAGCTAGTTTCTCAACCTTTCTTAAATATCCAGGCGGAGGTATTACGATACCACCTTCTCCCTGTATAGGCTCAATAATTATAGCGGCTGGCCTAGGAACCCCTGAATACGGATCTTCAATTATATGTTCTAGATACGTATAACACTTCATATCACAATCAGGATATTCTAGTCTGAACGGACATCTATAGCAATATGGATATGGTGCAAAATGCACTTCCGGTCCTAGAGGAGAGTATAATTCCTTGAACTTCTTGCTACTTGTTACTGCAAGTGCCATTGTTGTTTGACCATGATAAGATCCATCAAAAGCTATCACAGTATGTCTTTTAGTTATATATTTAGCCAATTTCACAGCAGACTCAACAGCATCAGAGCCCGTTGGACCACCAAATAATACCTTAGCATTTCTATTCATATTTCCTGGAGCAATCTCTATAAGTCTTTTAACAAGTTCTTCTCTAGCTATAGTTGGAAAGTCAAGAGTATGAGTAATCTTCTTTAACTGCTCTATTGTCTTACTAAGTATATCCGGGTTACTATGGCCGAAGTTTAATACTGAAATTCCTGAGAAGAAATCAATAAAGACGTTGCCATCAACATCTCTTATTGTAGCACCCATGGCCTCACTAGGCACAAACGGGAGGTTTCTTGGATATAATACAGCACTGCTTTCCAATTCCTTTTGAAGCTCTAAGATCTTCCGGGCATTAGGACCCGGGGGTTCAACTACTATATATGGAGCATTTTGGAAATGGAGATCTTTATACGAGACCATACATACACACCTTATACAACATTTAATAAATTTAAAAACAATCTAATCAGGTATGATCCGAGTTCCGGATTTTCCTATTAGTGCCTCATACGCTTTTTTCAGATGTCCTATGATCGCTATTTTACCCCCGTTTTCTATGAATCTTATTGATGCTAGTATTTTTGGCCCCATGCTACCTGGTTTGAAGTGTCCTTCTTCAAGATACTTCTTTGCCTCACTAACTGTCATGACATCTATTGGCCTCTGATCAGGCATGCCATAGTTCAAGTAGACCTTCTCAACATCAGTCAATATAAGGAAAGTTGAAGCACCAAGAGCTGTTGCCAAACGCTCACCAGCAAGATCCTTATCTATGACAGCCTCTACGCCCTTTAATCCATTACTTTCTTTAACTACTGGTATTCCTCCACCACCGCTAGCAATAACAATGAAAGCTTCTCTGACAAGTTTCTTTATGGCCTCGATCTCTATGGGGCCTATGGGGTCTGGTGATGGTACTACTCTTCTCCATCCACCACGTGGATCGGGCTTCATAACCCATCCAAGTTCCTTAGATATCTTTTTAGCCTCAGCCTCCTCATACCAAGGACCAATATACTTCGTAGGATTCTGAAAAGCAGGATCACCCTTATCAACAAGAACTTGTGTAACGACAGTAACAACGCCCTTAACTTTCTTACCAAGTAATCCTTTCTCAAGTAATTTATTGTAAAGACTCTGCTGTATTAGATACCCTAGCCATCCCTGTGTCATAGAACCGGCAATATCGAGGGTCATAGGAGGTAAATTCTTCAACTTAAGACCAGCCATCATCCACTCAGCAATAATACCAACCTGAGGCCCATTACCATGAGTAATAACGATCCTGTAACCTTCCTCGATAATTCTAATCAAGAACTCTGCTGAACGATAGGCATTCCTCCAATAGTCCTCAGGTGTTCCTCTTTCGCCCTTAGTCTGAAAAGCATTACCGCCAAAAGCGACAACTAGAAACTTACTATCTCTATCCAAGATCTAAGCACCTATTACCTAGATACTTACTTGAGTATCATGCGGCTTAATGTTTAAGGAGAGAAAAATACCATTAATTGTATTTATTGTTATAATCCACCACCTAATATGAGGGCGAGTACCGCCTTCTGAGCATGTAATCTATTTTCTGCTTCATCGAAAATAACCGAGTGCGGTCCATAGGCAATATCTTCAGTTGCTTCTTCGCCCCAATAAGCTGGTAGACAATGCATAAATATATAATCGTCCTTAGCATGCTTTACTACTTCAGCATTTATTTGATAAGGTCTGAAGTCTCTAAGCCTTTTCTCTTTTTCCATTTCGGGTTTACCCATACTATGCCATGTATTAGCTATGATTACATCAGCATCCTTAGCTGCCTCAATAATATTTGTTGTAATAACTAGTTCAACCTTATTCTTCTTTGCAAGTCTTGTAGCTTCCTCTAATATTTTAGGATGAGGATCATATCCTTCAGGTCTAGCAATGTATAAATGCATCTTCATCTTAGGAGCTGCAAGCATCCATGAATG
>CAZITZ010000059.1:4353-8459 GCA_964542295.1 uncultured Desulfurococcaceae archaeon | reverse complement strand
TCATTACATTAATTAATAGATCATTTACTATGAGGGCCCAGTCAACACGAGGTATGTAATCAGGTTTAATAAGTATATTTAAGGGTAAGCCATTTGGTTCAAGAATACTTATAAGGTTTTTATTAACCAATGGTACTAAGTCCCCCTTGAAATCAATGGCTATAATGCTTGAACCTCCCAACGCGATCATTGACTCAATTATAGTGGCTAAAGTTACTGTTTTACCCTTGCCCGTAGGTCCAATTACAGCTATATGCTTACTTAATGCATGTTTATCAATAATAACAGGCCATCCACTTTCTAGATCATTACCTATATAAATTCCTTCCATCTCCTCTATGCCGGGTTTCTTGTTAAATGGTATAGGCTGTAATGATGCTAGTTTCTGGGTTTCAATAACTATTGGTTTTCCTCTAGTTTTCTCTACTATTCCTAGCTCATATCTAATGATATCTCTTACCTCACCATCACTTGCACTCCTAAGAATTACGCCAAGGCCTAGTTTAAAGAAGCTAGTAATCATTTCAGAAAGTGTATCTAATGATTCTTTTACGGAATCAATACTTGTTCCTTCACTTCTAATCTTTATTATAAGAATTATTCTTTCAATATCTTTTGATGAGATTATCTTCTCATAAAGTCTTTCAAGAAGCCTAAGCCTAAGTTCATGTTTCTTAATAGTATGAGGTTCTTTTACTGTATCAATAACTGCTCTAATATTTAGCATTTCATTTTCAATGCGCTTCAATAATTTTCTCCTGTCTATACTGAGCTTTACAATCTTTATCTCCGTTCCAATAGGCATTCTTGAATAAAGACTAGCATATGTTTCAACAATCCTATAAAGCCTATTAGGATCAAGATCTCTAAATCCATAGTCAACTTCATTAGATACCAAATATTTTACTCCATGAACCTTCCTGCCTTTCTTAATAAATAATACTCCATCTCTGATCTCGAAAGAAATTTTATAACCAAGTAATGCCTCTAAGACCTCCTTAAATTTCATGTTCTTTATTCACCTTCTTTATTAAAAGTTTTAAAAACAATATTATTGTTACAAATAATGCATTAATCATTAAAGATCTTGGAGGCTCCATAGTCGTTAAAGAAATTGCGATAATGAATATCATCATTAACAATATGATCCATTCGATATTCATCAAAGTCTCCCTCCTATAGTTAATGCACGAAATAGACTTGGTGCGGTACCACCAAGTAACCTAGCTAGAGCATACGAAGATGACACTAGAATTACTATATAAGATAATGGGGCTATGAATAAATTGAATATCAAATATACTATTGGGTTAATTATTGTTAAGGGACTAAGCAATGATATATTAGCTGCATCTCTTAGGTAATAGACTTCATTAACTTCAGGAATAGGTATATCATTATATGAGATCTCAATAGTGATAGTATGTTGTCCTGGAGATATTTGATATTTAAGGCTAAGCATGCCAATGTTATACCATGTATAACTTATTGTTTCCAATGGATTTTCTATCTCGCCATCAATATATACTGTTACAGTATCTTGCTGACTTGCTATCACATAGAAATAATTACTGTCATAACTGTAAACTATAAGTTCATAATATCCAGAGCCTAATGAATAACTTTGTATACTTATCCCTTCTAAATAGACCAAACGTAATGGTTCAAGTTGTAAGGTATTATTAATTGATATATATAGCTTATGAAATGTATTATTTCCATCTATGTATTCCTTAATGGGATCAATTGTTTTAAGTAAGTGTATTCCAGCAATATCTATATCTACATTATAACTTCTAGAACTAGGTAATCCTCTATCCTCGCTTGTTGCATCTATTATACCATCTTCTCCACCAAGATAGAGGGCTAAAGTCATATTATCCTGTGTAAAGGCTTTAAACACAGGGAATGATATAGGGTTTCCAATACTGTCATTAATATATATCTTTACATATGCTATGCCATAGTCAACTACTATTAAGTCAGGTACTCCTATAGGTTGAGATAAAAGCTCTACATATAAAGGCATTATTGGTAAGCCTATAGAGAAAACCATTATTATTGAAATGATCATGGCTCCACTAGCTCTAGTTAGTCTAAATGGCACTGCATGTAATAATATTCCTAGTGCAAGTAGTCTGGCTCCATAACTTGTTATAATCACCGCTATTATAGCTATTGTTAGTAATGTCATTGTAACATAGGTTAACGATGATATTAGAGGCGATATAACGCTACTAACAATAACTTTTGCCCCGGTAAAAGACGCGCTTGCAGCAATTACTCTTAATACAGTCATTAATGTAGCGACAATACCTGTTTTTATTCCAAGCCATGTATAGAATGAAGTCCAGTCACTACCTAATAATCCTCCAAAATATTCTATGAGCCATAATAATATAGTATATGCAAAGACCAGTATAGCCGAGAATATGCCATCAACCATAAGTGTTGGAGCCCATTTCTTTACACCATAGAATGGTATAGGTATCATGTAGAGTAGAGTACCTATATAATAAGAGAGAGCTGACAAGTAAAACGCCATAACAAGTAGTTCATACTCCATAACACATTAGGCCCCCCGGTGAATTCTAGATCGTTGGGGGTTGTGGAAAAGGCTGCTGAAACTGGGTAACTATGTAAGCTATTAGGGCAAATACCGTTGTTCCCATCGCTAACCAAAATGCTGCCCATACTGCATCTTCTATGAATCTCTGTCCAGTTCTTTTAATCCTTAGAAAAGGTACGGGTGCTCCCTTTAAAGCCCATCCAATAACCCATGTTAGTAAAAACATTATCCACGCTACTAAAGTTATGTTTATGATGAGATCTTGTATGAATCCTATAATATCAGCCATATTTGCTGCCCCAGCTATAAATTATAGATATTTAATAAGGAGGGGGACAAGTGAAAGTATTAGAGTATCAAGAATAAAATAAATAATTTATACTCCAACCGCAACAAGACAGGACTATATCTACTGTAATATTGTTATAATCATTATAATATGTGATTGGAATAAAAGAAGATTGATATGATTTAATATAGAATGATATTATTAAAAAAGATTGGTTTTAAATATTATTACTATGTTACATCCTTTACCTAACTTTTCTAGCAGCTATTATATTGTATCCTACTAGCCCTATTAAGACCACTACGAGTATTAGTAATACTAGGCTGAATGTCGTTATATTACTACTTACAGCATCAGTCTTATCCTCTACAGTCTTCTTTAGATCTCCTGCCAATGTATCGGCCTTAGTGCCTAACTCATCCTTAGCGCTTGTAATCTTACCTTCAATGCTTGTTCTAGCACTTGATATAGCAGAGCTTACATCATCAAGTTTGCTTGATAAATCACTATATACGCCCGATAGATTCGTCAATATAGCATTCTTAGTGCTCTCAACTTTTGCAGTTAATTCATCGCCCAGACTATCTATTGTTGATAATACGTTACTAAAGCCTGTATCTGTCGATGTCTTGAACTCATTGAGGAATCCTAATATATCATCTGCCTTACCAACGATTGTTGTCTTTACATCGTCTCCAACACTTAATACTAATGCATATAGTGTGTCATTTACTTGTACTAGTTTTACAGATAAGTCACTGACACTTGTCTGTAAAGCATTTACCAAGTCTATTATACTCTCAGTATCAGTCTTTACAGCAGCTATATCGCTTCTAATAGTAGCTGTCTGTCCATCAATATAGACCTCTAGATCTGCCTTAGCACTGTCAATAGCATCTGTTATTGTTAATGTCGACTCACCGATCTTGGCTATTATCGTTGTAGTAGTCTCATTTATGAAGTACTTGATCTCGTCAGCTTTAACAGTTATTAGATCACTTAATGTAGATTCTGCCTCATCGATCCTTAGTAATATATCATATCTTAGGTCATCGGCTACAATATCTATGTGTCTTATTATCGAACCATTTACAGCAAGTACAGTATATATTATATTAGCTTCTAATTCATCTAATCTACCAAGTATTGTAGTCTCTAGATCGCTTATTAGACTTGCTAGATCGCTGAAGCTCTCTTCAATCTTAAGATACAATGTCTCATTAACATCTTCAAGTTTAGCCTCTAATA
>CAZITZ010000059.1:1188-4253 GCA_964542295.1 uncultured Desulfurococcaceae archaeon | reverse complement strand
AGCAGTTGACTCATCAATCTTAAGATACAATGTCTCATTAACAGCATCTACTTTCGCTATAATAGTTGCTGTAGATTCATCTATCTTAAGCTCTATTTCACTAGCTAGTGTTAGCATTAGATCAGTTAAACTGACATTGATTTCGCCAAGCTCTGTCAATATAGTTACAGTACTGTCATCAATCTTCGTTATTATAGAGTTATTCATAGCCTCTAGGAAGTCCCTTAAGTCAATTGTTATATAAGTCCATATATCATTAACCTTAGCCTTGATATAGACTGTAGTTCCATTGATATAGTCGAGCTTAGCCTCTAGTAATCCTAATACTGTCGTAAGCTGATGGTCTCCTCCATATAGTATACCTGTATACTGTGTAGCCCAATACCTAGTTCCAGTATAATTGGCCTCAAATGTGCAGCTATCAGGATCCTCAACTATACTAAGAATTGTTTCATTAGCAGTATTATTAAATGCCAAAGTCAGATTTACATCAACTCTTAAAGTCATGTCATGAGTTACTATAGGTGCTGGTATAACTGCCAGGAATACTATCTCCATCTTACCATCTCCATCAACATCTTCAAGTACTGGTACAAGCTTTGCTACTTTTCCATTAGGCAATACTACCTCTGTTGTACGTGAATCAAATGATATCCATCCGCCATATAGTGCTTCCCACTCGCCTCCTGTAGATGATGACAAGTCTATTAACCTAATATCTATCCAATATGGAGCCAATATATCCCATATATATTCTGGTACAATAGTCTCTGGAGGTATATCAGTCATGTGTACAATTATCTGTACTGTAATGTTATCTCCAGGCAATATAGTCTCTGGCACTGTGACAGTAACTCTTACACGAGGTATCTTAATAGATGCTGCCCAATTAATTTCATCGACTATATCATAGTAGTGCACAGTACCGTTTATTGTTAATGTAAAGCTTCTCTCAGTATTTGTACCCCATTCGGTGTAATCAGAGGAGCCGTAATCACCGCTAAAGGTGTCGAACCAACCATTATAAGATATTGCGAAGAATAGATCTCCACTGCCTGTTAATGACTTACTATCCATGTAACCATGTACGTCACTCTCTAATTCTGACAAAGTATAGAAGTATTCTTGTCCTGATACATTGATTGAGCCGATGCCGTATTCATCGGTCTCAATATCTACACTTATACTCTCTGATCTAAAGAGTTGGCTTCCAAACATGTCTGTATAGATATAAATATTTGCTGATCCGCTTAATGATAGAGTATCATCTGGGAATCCACCTACTATACTTATTGTTACGTTACAGCACTTCCTACCTGTGGTATCGTCGTCTGGCAGTACATCTATATCTAGGTTGGGATGTACGAAGAATACTTCATCGTATCCGCGGTTCTTAACAGCATTCAATAATCTGGGTATTGTTCCGTTGAGTATAGTTACTGTATAACTACCGTACGGTAGGAATGGTATTATCTCGCCTGTAAGGTCGATGTAGGCATATCCACATGTTAACTCGATAGTCTTCCATGTAAAGTTATATCCATGCGGCGATGTGTTATTGAATACTAGGTCTATGCTAGATGTATTAAATCCTATGATTTCAAGCCTAAATTCTTCATCCCAAGTATCTACAACGAACTTATCGCCTCCAGGAGCAAGTGGATCATCAACTAGATCATAGTATACATCGAAGTATGGCATAAGCTCCTCTGTTACATAGATCTTCTGCTCTGTAGCATTGTAGAATAGTCCTGGATTGACAAAGGCCTTCCATAGGTCACTAGTAAATCCTATTGTAAGATTCTGTACATCAGCTAGACTATAGTAATTGGTATCACTATATAATGTACCTACCACTGATAGCCTATTATCCACACATGTTGGGCATCCGGTAATAGTTATAGTCTTTCTAGGTAATGTTATTCCATCATATAGCCCTGATAGATCTGTTATATCTTCTCTTGCAGATACATTGATGAAGATATCTGATATAGACTCTAGGAATTCATCGCCACCAGTACTTGGGTCTCCGACAAATACACCTATGATAGTAATACCTAGGCTATGGGCATATGCAGCTGCTTCCTCAGCAAGTGTACGGTTTGAGGCTAGTCCATCACTTACAAGTAGAATGATCTTGTTAGCTCTTGGCCTACCAGTATTGAGTAGATTTACGGCATTGTAAATCGCTAGATCCATATATGTCTCTCCGCCTGGCGAGATCATGTCAAGAGCATCAATTAAATCAGTCTCTGTTATTTCATCAGGTACGTGGAGCAGTTCATCGCCTGTCAAGTTAAATACTGTAGTATTGAAGGCTGTTAATGCAACATACCAGCAGTTCTTTACTACACTATCGATGAACTCTTCTGTTGCATTCTTAGCTATTAATATCTTACTTATACCTCTATATGGATCGGCCATAGTATTTGAAGAATCAACTATCATTACTGCGTCATACTGTACTATAGTTATATTTCTAACAAGCTCCTCATAAGGCAGTCTTACTACAAGTAGTGCTACACCGGGATCTAGGTATGGATCGTATGTAGAGTTTACTTCAAGTAGCTTTTCTAGTTCTAATGTCTCATTTATATATACATGTAATCCTCCTACAGTAATAAATCCATAGCCCTTAACTAATAAGTAGTCTCCTGGAGCAGCAGTATGGCCGGTAAGTTCCCAGTCTACGAATGACCAGTACTTAGTCTCATTTATGACCTTTGCAAGACGCTCCCAGTTAGGTAGTGTACCTACTAAGAAGTATGGCTCTACCGTTAGGTTTACCTGGTAACAATCTGGATGTTCACCGACACGTATCAAATAGCCACTGACGTTAAATACGAATGTAACGTTGGCTAGTAAGCCTCCCCAAGTACCATTAGGTATGGTTACATCGAATGCTACATGGCCATCTATAGTGATGTATCCATAGAAATCTGTAGCAATGATCGTGGTATATACTGTTGTAAATTCAACATATTCTAGTTCTGCATCCTCTGGCACATTATAGAGAATAAATGTTGCAATATCTCCAGGATTCAATACACCGTTAGGTGTGGGCG
>CAZITZ010000059.1:0-1088 GCA_964542295.1 uncultured Desulfurococcaceae archaeon | reverse complement strand
AACATAGAATACATAGAATGCCTTTGGCTCATTAGATCCATCCTCATGAACAGCTCCTGGACTAAAGTCTTGTACGTAGCCAGTTATTACTAACTCTGTATCTGAGGCTAAGTATGCATTTAGTGATGCAAAGTACTTATTAAGCTCGTTCTCATCTAATGTTGATGGGCCATCGGTCCATTCTACAAGCCAGTCACTATCACTTGGATCATCTAAATTATACATTTCTAAGTAGAAGTACGTTATGTTCTCGAACGTTAATGGAAACGTACCTATATCTTCCAAGGTAATGAGATTCTGTATCTCATCTGGTAGTGTAACTGTTATTTTTACAAATGTACCATTCTTTGCCTTATCTACAGCTGTCTCATTGATATAATACTCTACATCAATATAGTTGTCCCAATCAATCTCCTCAGGCACTATGACTGCAAACCTATTTTCGCTTAAGGCACTATCTGGGTTTGCAATGGGGTTATAGTCTCTTACTCTAAGCCATAAAGGTCTTTCATATAGGTTCATCCATGTAAATTCTTTGTACGTTTCTTTATAAACCATTACATCACTAAGATCCACTGTACTTAAGTCTATTGCTAATATAACTGTAGAAGCATTCACTCTTACAATAGCATAATATACTCCTGTTTCAGGGTTCTCTACAAATCCTCCTGTTGTATAGTTTAAGTCAATGTATCTTAGTACTTCAAATCCCCACCAATTAGGATCTGGTGTAAACAATACTGTCGTTAAATCAGTCTGAACACCTTGATCTAATAATGCTTGTAGATTAATTATTGCTAATAAGCAGCAGTCATTAAGGTATATTGATATATCCTTGCCTAGTAAAAGAGGATCTGATACATTTAATGGAGATAGTACTGTTATATCTGCTGTTACTTGCTGGACTTGTATTGGTGCGTATGTTGGTGCTGCCATTAGGACTGATGTTAGGTTTAGGGTTAATAGTAGAGCAAGTAGTATAGAGTATATAAGCCTATTCATATACGACACCTATACATCACAATCTACGTAACTCGTGTTTATCGTGAGTATATGGGAAGGTATTTAAAGGTTCTCCCGAATTGTCT